>CAZRNH010000010.1:0-8615 GCA_964601445.1 uncultured Candidatus Saccharibacteria bacterium | reverse complement strand
TGCTTTTTCCGCGTCAATTATTTTTCCTCACAATAATGCGTCTTTCTTGCTCATCGCTTCCGCGCTTTCAGGCGTTAAAACCTCTTCTGCTGACGGCGGTATTTCATTTCCTGATTCTGTGGGAAATCTTTCCATAACAATAATCTTTTAATTAATTAATATGCCGCCAGTATAACAAAGCGGGCGGCGTAGTCAATGCGCGTATTTTCTCAAAAAACTCCTTCTATGAATAGGCGACACGCCGTACTTTTTGATAAGCTCAAAATGCAATTTTGTGCCGTAACCTTTATGCTTTTCAAATTGATACTGCGGATATTGTTTCGCGTATGCGCGCATCACCCTATCGCGCAGGACTTTGGCGATGATGGACGCGGCCGCGATGGAAAGTATTTTCCCGTCGCCGCCGATAATCGCTTTTTGGTTTATAGTTAAATCAGGAATAATATCTCTGCCATCCACAAACACAAAGGTTTCACCTTTGTAAAATCCTCCCAAAGGTTTCACCTTTGGGAGGGTTGAAACAACTTTAACAACGGCTTTCCGCATCGCAGACAAGCTCGCCTTAAAGATATTAATGCGGTCAATAGTTTTTTCATCTTCCTCTCCCGTCGCCCACCATATCGGCGCATGCGCGGCCGTCAAAAACGCAAAAATCCTCTCGCGATTTTTTTCGGACACTTTTTTAGAATCATGAATACCAAGCGTCGCGATAAGGCGCATTGCTTCCGCGTCGCGCATATCAAACGCCACCGCCGCGGCAAAGACAGGACCGGCAAGCGGTCCTCTGCCAACCTCGTCAACACCGATAAGAATACTTCCTTGCCGCCATATTTTTTCTTCTTCCTCAAGTGTTGGCAGAATCTTTGACATAGTGATAAGATAGCAAAGAAAATCACAATGACCAAGCCCCAAATCCCAATCAAATCCAAAGCCCCAATGTCCAAATGTTTCGGACTTGGTATTGGAGCTTGGTTGGTCATTGGGATTTAGTCATTGAGACTTTACCTGAAACGCTATGAAATTTATTCACCTGCATGTACACAGTCATTATTCGCTGCTTGACGGCCTGCCCAAAATAAATCAACTGGCGCTGAAAGCGAAGTCGCTTGGCATGGATTCTCTCGCGCTTACCGATCACGGATCGCTGTACGGCGTTATTGAATTTTACAAAGCGGCAAAAAAGCACGGCATAAAACCGATTATCGGCGTGGAAGCGTATGTCGCGGCGCGCACCATGCGGGACAGACAACCGGGCATAGACGACAGGCGGTTTCATCTTATCCTGCTCGCGCGAAACAATACGGGATATAAAAACCTCATCAAACTCATTACCGCGGCGAATCTGGAAGGATTTTATTATAAGCCGCGCGTTGATAAAGAAACCTTGCGCGCCCATGCCGACGGGCTTATTGCGCTTTCAGGATGCTTATCAGGAGAAATTCCGCGCGCCATCGCGCAGAAAAATTACGACCTTGCCGAAAAACTCATACAAGAATATAAAGATATTTTCGGTCCCGATAATTTTTATCTTGAAATCGCGCATCATCCCAAAATCAAACTGCAAGACGAAATAAATAACAAGCTTATTGAATACGCAGAGCAATATGCCGTTCCATTAGTCGCCACCTGCGACGCGCATTATCTGGAAAAAGAGGATGCGAAAGCGCAAGACACGCTGGTTGCCGTGCAAACCGGCGGGAAATTAGGCGAAGGAGACCGCCTCTCAATGGCGCAAGAGGATTTTTCATTCAAAAGCGCGGAAGATATGTACGCGGAATTTCCCTATCCGAAAATCGCGCTTGAAAATACGCAAAAAATCGCAGACCGCTGTAATGTGGAAATAGAACTGGGCACAATTCAACTTCCTCAATTTCCGCTTCCCGAAGGAGAAACCGCGGATTCTTTCCTGCAAAAACTGTGCGAAAAAAATCTGTCCGCGCGCTATCCAAAGCCATCGCAGGAAGTAAAAGACCGGCTCAACTATGAACTCTCCGTAATAGTAAAAACGGGCTTTGCTTCCTACTTTCTTATCGTGCAGGATTTCGTAAACTGGGCAAAAACGCACGGCGTGGTCGTCGGGCCGGGACGCGGCAGTGCGGCGGGGTCTATTATTTCCTACCTGCTCAACATCACCAATGTGGACCCTATAAAATATAATCTGCTTTTTGAGCGGTTCCTTAATCCGGAACGCGTAAGCATGCCCGACATTGACATTGACTTTGCCGACACCGGGCGCGACAAAGTGCTTGCGTATGTGATTGAAAAATACGGCCATGACCGCGTGGCACAGATAATCACCTTCGGCACTATGGCCGCCCGCGCCGCCGTCCGCGACACGGGGCGCGCGCTTGGCATTGCCTACGGATTCTGCGACACGCTCGCGAAACTGATCCCTTTCGGTGCGGGATTGCAGGAAGCGTTTGACTCCGTCGCCGAACTGAAAACGCTTTACGAAACCAATGCGGACGCGAAAATAATACTGGACATGGCGCGAAAATTAGAGGGGGTCGCGCGGCACGCTTCAGTGCACGCATGCGGCGTCGTCGTTTCAAAAAATCCGATTAGTGAAATCGTACCCTTGCAATACGCGACGCGCGCGCAAGACGGCGCCGGCGGCGAAGTAATGACCGGCGCGAAACAAATCGTGACCCAGTACGAAATGCACGCGATTGAGGACTTGGGATTGCTAAAAATGGATTTTTTAGGGTTAAAAAACCTTTCCATTATAGAACATACGCTTGACCTCATCAGCGCGCGGCACGGCAAAGCCGTCAATATGGATAAAATCCCGCCTGACGATAAAAAAACATTTGCCCTGCTTAAAGACGCGCGCACCACCGGCGTATTCCAGCTTGAATCGGCCGGCATGAAGCGCTATCTCAAAGAACTTGAACCGACTGAATTTGAAGATATCGTCGCTATGATATCGCTGTTTCGCCCGGGTCCTATGGAACTTATTCCCGAATTCATCGCGCGAAAACATAAAAGAGCGCAGGTATCATATTTACATCCCCTGCTTGAACCCATTCTGAAACACACTTACGGCATCGTCATCTATCAAGAACAGCTCATGCAGATAGCCAACACGCTTGCCGGCTTCACGCTCCCGCAGGGATATGTGCTTATCAAGGCAGTCGGCAAAAAAATAAAATCACTGCTTGACGAACAACGCGAAAATCTTATCGGCGGCATGATGAAAAACGGCATCAAGCAAAAAACCGCCGAAAAAATATGGGACTTCATTGAACCGTTCGCGCGGTACGGATTCAACCGCTCGCACGCCGTCTCCTACGCCATGATTGGCTATCACACGGCGTTTCTAAAAGCGCATTTCCCCGCGGAGTTCATGGCCGCGCTCATGACTTCCGACCTTGCCGATATAGAGCGCGTCGCGTTCTTGGTGGAAGAAGGAAAAAGCATCGGGATTAAAGTGCTCCCGCCCACCATCAATAAAAGCCAAAAAACATTTGCCGTCGTCTCGGATAAAGAAATCCGCTTCGGCATGCTCGCGGTGAAAAATGTGGGAGAAAATGTGGTGTCGGCAATCATCGCGGCGCGCGGCGAAGAACCATTCGTCTCGGTGGAAAGCTTTATTGAGCGCGTCGCGCACAAAGACCTCAATAAGAAATCGCTTGAAGCGCTTATGAAATGCGGCGCGCTGGACGAGCTCGCGGAACGCAATAAACTTTTGGCTAACTTGGATACCCTTCTTGAATATGCAAGGGAAACGCAAAAAAGCAAACTTACTTCGCAAATGGGACTTTTTGCCTCACAAGGAATGAAAGCAGGTTCGCTGAAATTAAAAGACGCCGAGCCGGCAAGCGAACGACAGAAACTCGCATGGGAAAAAGAACTTCTGGGGCTTTATATTTCCGGCCATCCGCTCAATGCATACAAAGAAAAACTCGCTAAAAGCGCCATCCCTATCCGCGACATAAACGACAATGTCGTCGGGAAGGTCGTGAAAACAGGCGGCATTCTTTCAGGCGTGAAAAAAATAATGACGAAAAATAACCAGCCGATGGCGTTTGCGAATCTGCGCGATTTCGGCGGGATGATTGAAGTGGTAGTATTTCCAGAAACACTGGAAAAAACGCGCGAGGCGTGGCAGGAAGACAATGTAGTGCTCATATCTGGTAAAGCCGATTTCCGCAACGGCGCGTACAAACTCATCTGCAATACGGTAAAGAAAATATAAATAACAAGAAATGCCGATATTATTTACACTGTATTCCCACGCTCCGCGCAGCTTCCCCTCTGAAGAACCGTATGTCGCTTTGCTCCAGCGGCAAAGCGCATACTTGGCTCTCGTTCCGATGAGTCGCCCACGGCGACACCAAGCTCATCGGAACTGCGAAACATTCTTCAGAGGGGAAGCTGCGCGGAGCGCCCACTTCAATGATTATCTTTATATGCAACTTTCAATATTTTTATATAAAAACAAAACCCGCTTCCTTGTTTTTAGGAAAACGGGTTTTTGAAAATTTAGGAAAAGGGCGAGAGAAACTGCGCGCACGCTTTTCCAATCCTGAAGAGCGCCTCGCGCAAGGCGGACACCCTAAAAAATGGGAATCTTGGCAAATAACAAAAACTAAACGCTCCGTCAAAAAAGAGACTGCGGCACGAAATAAAAAACGGTTTCCCGTATTTGCCGCACTTTTTATTGAGACAGATAAGACATACCTCGTAAAAACCGAAATTATCTCTTTTCCCCTTCTGTATGTAAAGGGGGTCATTGCATTGGCATACGGCATCATAATGAGTGTGCCGCCGGAAAAACCGCGCCACCCATAATGTGAATGCGGCAACGCACGATACAGAAGAAAAAAGCATTACGACAATCCCGATAACCAAAGCCCATTCTTTCAGAAAAATAAGCATAGCCCCCTCCTCTGTATATGTTAAAGTACACAAAAACGCACCGTGGATTTCTATTAAAAAACATACCACAGCTAATTGAAAAAGTCAAACATTGAAAGATACTTTCTCACCTGCTATGCTGTATTGATGAAAGATGAAAAAATGTACAAAGTACGCCACTCGCTTGCTCATCTGCTTGCGGCGGCGATTTTAGAAAACGACCCGCAAGCGAAATTGGGCGTGGGACCCGTCATAGAAAACGGGTTTTATTACGATTTTTTACTGTCCAAGCCCGTTTCCGAAAACCAGCTTGGAATGCTTGAGAATAAAATGCGCGCGCTCATCAAAAAAAATCTCGCGTTTGAAAAAGAAGAGATAAGCGCAGAACAAGCGCGTGAATTGTTCAAAAAACAATCGTTTAAACTTGAACTTATAGAGGAGCTTGCGCGCGAGCAAAAATCCATTACCATTTACAAAACTGCTTCATCGCATCAGTCGTCAAATGTCAATCGTCAAATGTCAAATGTCTTCACTGACCTGTGCCAAGGGCCCCATGTCGCCGATACCGGCGAAATCGCCCGCGATGCGTTCAAACTGACAAAAGTCGCGGGAGCGTACTGGCGGGGCAGTGAAAAAAATCCGATGCTTGCCCGCGTGTACGGCGTCGCGTTCGCGGCAAAAGAAGAATTGGACGCATACCTAAAACTGCAGGAAGAAGCGGCGCGGCGCGACCATAGAAAACTCGGCAAGGAACTGGAGCTTTTCACCATTATTGATGAAGTCGGACAGGGACTTCCTTTATTTTATCCCAAAGGCGCGCTCCTGCGCGCGCTCGTGGAAAATTACATCGGGGAACTTCAGGAACAAAACGGTTATCTGCCCATCTGGATTCCGCATATCACCAAAGGAGAACTGTATCGTATCTCCGGACATTTGGAAAAGTTTGACGCGCTATACCCGCCGATGGAACTGAAAGACGAAGCGTCGTATTACTTAAAGCCGATGAATTGCCCGCACTTTATGATGCTCTATAAAAGCGCGCCGCATTCCTACCGCGACCTCCCCGTGCGCTGGACATGCACCACCACAAACTACCGCTATGAAAAAAGCGGCGAGCTTTCCGGCCTCACGCGCGTGCGCGCCCTCACGCAGGATGATTGCCATGTGTTCACCGCGCCCGAACAGATAGAAAAAGAGATCGCGCTCATGCTCTCAATGATCCAAACCGCGTACAAAGCGTTCGGGTTCAAGGACTTTTGGGTACGCATCTCCACGCACGATCCTCTGCATCCGGAAAACTACATCGGCGATAAAGCGGTATGGAAACAATCCGAGGCAATTCTTTCAAAACTTATTAAAAACAAAAAATGGAAGCATGAAATCGGCGTGGGTGAGGCGGCATTTTACGGGCCGAAGCTTGATTTCATGTTCCGCGACGCGCTCGGGCGGCAATGGCAACTCTCCACCATCCAGCTTGACATGAACCTTCCCGAACGATTCGAGCTTGAGTATGCGGACAAAGACGGCGCGAAAAGACGCCCCATTGTCATTCATCGCGCTATTTTGGGCTCCACCGAACGCTTTTTAGGCATCCTTATAGAACACTGCGCCGGCGCATTTCCTTTATGGCTTGCGCCCATGCAGACGTGGGTCATACCCATCGGCGCGAAACATAAAAAATATGCCAAGGAGGTTTTCAAACTTCTTTCGGCGCATGGCATCCGCGCCCGACTGAAAGACGAAGACGAAACCATCGGTAAAAAAATACGCCAAGGCGAGAAGCAAAAAATCCCCTATATGCTCATCATCGGCGACAAAGAAGTCAAGTCGCAATCGGTTGCCGTGCGCGCCAAAGGCAAAGACAAAGGCGCGATAAAAATAAAAAAACTGCTCGCGCAGTTGCAGGCAGAAATCGGGAAGAAGAAATAACTGGTAGGCACGGATTGACTTCTCCTATTGTTTTGATACAATGGGCGCATGCACAAGGTAAATTTGGAAAATGTCATATGGAAAGAGGGTAAATACTTCGTTGCGCAATGCCTGAATGTAGATGTATCTAGCTTTGGAAAAACAAGAAAAGAAGCTCTGAAAAATTTATCAGAGGCATTGGAGTTATATTTTGAAGACGGTAAACCTTCTCATATCACAAAAGTGCAAAACCCCACGGTGGTGCAACGGGAACTGCAATATGCCTAAACTGCATTCATCCCGCCGTATCGTTAAAGTCCTCCTTGCGAGGAATTTTGTTTTTATCACGCAGAAAGGCAGTCACGCAAAATTCCGCAAGAATGGAAACCCTGTTCTTACCGTCATCGTGCCCATGAATAAAAAAGAAGTTCCTCACGGTACTTTCAGGTCCCTCCTGCGGCAATCGTGCTTGACTCAAGAGGATTTTAAAGAAAAATGATAACTACCGCGCGCACCAAAGGCAAAGACAAAGGCGCGATAAAAATAAAAAAACTGCTTGCGCGGTTGCAGGCAGAAATTAGGAAAAAAAATAACGAGCATATCAAAAACTAAAAATCTTTTGCGTTAAAAAGAATCGACCCTCAGCAACATTGTTGCCGAGGGTCAGATTTCAAAGAACCATGTTCCAAGGGTCAGAGTGAGCCACAGGAACAAAGTCCAAAGTGCTAATTACTTGCGCACAGAGCCGCGGGGCTGTAGCCGAGCCAGACATCGTCGAGCCAGAGGTAGCTCCAGCGCCACTGACCGTCGTAGAAGAAGAGGTAACGGACACACAGGAGGCCGTCCGCGTCGCGGTAGATGGTGCCCCAAAAAAAGATGTGGCGGATGTTTCCTTGCTCATCTTTCTTCATACTTTCAGGAATGAGGTGCTTGTTGGCAAATAGATAGTCTAGAACATTCGCGTTCAGGACCGGCTTATCCGCAAGGAGCTTAAGGAGCTTGTTGCCCTCAATCTGCTTTCTGTCATGCTGTGAGTCAGAGAGATACAGCTTGACTGCGTTGTGGTTCCACACGAAGGAGCCGCCCTTCCGGTGTTCCTCTACCTTCCATCCGCTCGGCAGGAACGGGTCAGCGTCGCAGTCGATGACATGAGACCGGATCACCTCGGCGTGGCCGAGCTGAACCTGAAGCATCTGACGGAACAGGCTCGGGTTCTCCGCTAGAGTGTTGAGAAGCTCGGGCGTATATCCTTGCTCCTCCGCAGATAAACAGATTTTGTGAGCTAAACCAATAATGGAAAACGCGGATTTCTTCGCCATGACGATTCTCCTTGTGTGAGCGACCATCCTTTCGGATGTTGTCGCGTTATTCACCTCTGCCGGAGGCTTTGGTGCCGCGTTCTGCGGCCGTTCGCAAGTAAATTTGCAAAGTGCTATACTAACCCAACAGTTAAATTATAGTATTATATATTATTACTTTGTCAAGTCCACGCTCAAAAAACGCTGAAAAGCAAGCAATAATCGTCATTTTAGGTCCCACCGCGTCAGGGAAGTCGGCGTTGGCGGTGCAACTTGCCCGAAAATTCAACGGCGAGGTTGTTTCGGCAGATTCGCGGCAGGTCTATCGCGGCATGGACATCGGCACAGGAAAAATCACCGTAAAAGAGATGCGGGGCGTGCGGCATCACTTGCTTGATGTCGCCTCGCCCAAAAAACGGTTTGATGTGACGCAATGGAAAGAAAAAGCGGACAAGGCGGTTGCCGACATTCTCTCTCGGGGGAAGGTGCCGATTATCTGCGGCGGCACGGGACTGTATATAAAAGCGTTTGTGGAAAATATCACTTATC
>CAZRNH010000009.1:0-10803 GCA_964601445.1 uncultured Candidatus Saccharibacteria bacterium | reverse complement strand
CGATAATCCAGCGCTGGAGCTGTGGCAAGTGGAGAACGAGCCGTATCTTTCATTCGGCGATTGCCCGAAAAGAGGCGAGCGGTTTTTGGAAAACGAAATTGCTTTAGTGAAATCAATTGACGCGGCAAGGCCTGTTTTGGTTACCGACGGGGGAGAATTCGGCAGGTGGCATAAAGCCGCACAGCAAGGAGATATATTCGGGACCACTATGTATCGCAGAGTGTATCCGCATATTATAGGGCCTTTATTTGGTCCCATTACCTATCCCTTGGCGCCGGGTTATTTTAAATTAAAAGAAAAAATAATCCGCTTTATTATTCAAGATGAAAAAAAGCCGTTTATCGTGATAGAATTGCAGGGAGAGCCGTGGGGAGATAAGCCGGTTAAAGAAATGAGCGCGGAAGAAATTCTTGAAAATTTCAGTCCGGCGTATTTTGAAGATACTATCCGCTACGCGAAAGAAACCGGCTTCTCCGCCTATTATTTGTGGGGCGCGGAATGGTGGTACGCGATGAAATTAAACGGCAATCCGCAGTATTGGGATATCGCGAAGTCATTAATCTTCGGAAGTCCGGCTTCCGAAGATTCTTAATTTAGCGTTTGGTTTTTGGTTTTCTCTTCGGTATTGGTCTTTGTGTTTTGGTTTTATCTTCGGTATACTGCGCGCATGGAGATAAACTCGTCTATTTTCAAAGCATACGATGTGCGCGGGCTTTACCCGCAGGAATTCAATGAATCAGCGGCGTATGCCATTGCGCGCGCGGCGGCGCTTTTTCTTCATGCGGAACGCATGGTGGTCGCGATGGATAATCGCGCAACATCGCCTTCATTAAAAGAGGCGGTATTGCGCGCATGTGAAGACGCCGGCGTGAATGTTACCGATGCGGGTGTTACGACGACCCCGTTGTTTTATTTTGCAGTCAATACGGCGCGCGCGGACGGCGGCATTATGATTACCGCTTCCCATAATCCGCCGCAATACAACGGCTTAAAAATAACATCAAAATCAGCGCGGCCGGTCGGCGAAAATTCCGGTTTGCAGGAAATTAAAACGGCGGCACTGGCAGGAGCGGGAAAATTTTCTAAAGGATACGCGGACGGCTCATATGTCAAGCGCGATTATGTAAAGGCATATGTTGATTTTCTTTTGCAAGGCGTTTCTATTCCTGATATAACCGTTGCGGTTGATGCCGCATGCGGTTACGCGGGAACTATCATGCAAGAGATTGCAAAACGAACAAATATAAGAACAAAAAATATATGTTTTCCGCCTTGCGAAGAGTGTGCGCACGGCGCGGATCCGCTGAAAGATGAGAATGTGCGGGATATTGCCGCCGCGCTACAAAGCGGCGCGGGCGAGTTTGGCGCCGCATTTGACGGCGACGGCGATAGGATATTTTTCTTTGATAAAAACGGCGGACGGATTCCGTCGCACGCGGCGGGAGCCATGCTTGCGCGGTATTATCTGAAGCGCTATCCGGGCGCGGCGATAATTTCAGATGTGCGTATGCCGAAAATATTTGCGGAGACAGTTATGGAAAACGGGGGAAGGCATCTGGAAAGCAGGGTAGGACACGCCTTTATTAAACAGCTCATGCGCAAAGAGGGCGCAGTGTTTGCGGCGGAGGTCTCCGGACATTTTTATTTTAAAGATTTTTTCGGCGCCGATTCAGGACTGTACGCTTTTACGCGCATACTGGATATCATCGCGCGCGAAAAAAAATCGCTCGCGGAACTTGCCATGCCTTACATGAAGCGCTTTCAATCGGGGGAGATTAATTTTAAAGTTGCCGACACGGCCGCGGCGCTTGCCGCGGCAGAAAAAGAATTTGCCGGAGGTAATTTCACACGCGCGGACGGTTTGAGTGTTTATTTTTCTGGCTGGTGGTGCAATATCCGTCCCTCTAACACCGAGCCGTTTCTGCGGGTGAATATTGAGGCGGAAACTTTGCAAAAACTGCTGGAGATAAAAGAGAAAATAGAAAAAATACTAAATAAAAATAACTCAAAGCGCAAAGTGCAAAGCTCAAATGCCAAATAAAATCTAAAGTTCAAAATCCGAAAGAATTATTTTTGACATTATGGTTTTATCTTTGGTCTTTGCGTTTTGGTTTTTCTTACACCTCAATAACTACCGGCAGAACCATCGGATGGCGGTGTGTTTTATGGTAAAGAAATTCCCCCACTTCTTCTTTGATATTGTCTTTGATATACGCCCAGTTTATTTCACCCGGCGCGTGATTGCCGGCGCTTTGCTCCACAACCTTTTTTACTAATTTTCGCACCTCCATAAGCAGTTCTTTTGATTCGCGCATATAGATGAAACCGCGGGAGATAAGATCGGGATTGCCAAGCACTCTCCTGCTGCGATTATCAAAGGTCGCGATAACCACGAACATGCCGTCTCTTGCCATCATTTGTCTGTCGCGCAAAACTACATCGCCTATATCGCCCACGCCAAGCCCGTCCACAAACACATAATTCGCGGGCACTTTTTCTTTCGTGAGCGCGCAGACGCCCTCTTTGCATTCAACCACTTGTCCGTTATCGGCGACAAAAATCCTCTCGTCTTTCAAGCCGGCTTGTTTGGCGAGTTTGGCATGAATGCGCAGGAATGAATGATTGCCTTCAATAGGCATGAAGAATCGCGGCTTCACTATTTCTATAACGCGTTTGAGGTCTTCTTGCTTGGCATGGCCTCCCGCATGAATATCCATCATGCGATAATTAATAACTTCCACTCCTTCCCGGTATAATTTATCGGTAAGCCGCTGAACGGTCCGTTCGTTGCCGGGAATAACCGAAGAGGAAAATACGAATGTATCACCCGGCTCAATTTCAATAAAGCGATGTTCGTTATTTGCGATGCGCATCAGCACGGCGCGGTCTTCCCCCTGCGCGCCTGTGGCGATGACAAGAACTTCATGATTGCGATACTGCTTCATTTCTTCCACGGGAACAATCGTGCCTTTGGGAACAGTGATGTAGCCGAGTTCTCTCGCGATTTCAATGTTTATTTTCATGCTCCTTCCCTCCACAATCACTCTGCGGCCGTATTTAACGGCAAGTTGAATGATTTCATTGAGGCGGCCGAGCAATGAAGCAAAGGTGCCGAATATAAGGCGGCCTTTTGCGTTTTTTATAATTTCTTCCAGCTCCGTGATGATTTCTATTTCACTGTGCTGTTTGCCCGGTTCCCGCGCGTTAGTGCTGTCGGACATGAGCAGAAGTGGGTTTTGGCGGCTTACCGCTTCTAATTTATGCAATTCCGTCACTCCCGCAATACCCGACCTGTCGTCAATTTTGAAATCGCCCGTATGTATCACGGGTCCTTCGGGCGTATGTACGATAACGCCGAGAGAGCCGGGAATATTATGACTCACTCCGAAAAATTCAATCTGGAAAATACCCATGGTAAGTTTGGTATCGTTGGTAATCTGATGCATTTCAAGTTTCACATGGGTCTCCTTATATTCTTCCTGGCGTTTTTTAATAATCGCAAGCGTTAAATCGGTCCCGTACAAAGGCGGATTGCCCAATCGCGGAATAAGATGTGAAATGGCGCCGATATGGTCCATGTGCGCATGCGTAATAATCACGCCTACAATATTGCGTTCTTTCCCTTTGAAATATTCAATATTGGGTATAATGTAATCAATTCCCGGCATATCTTCTTCCGGAAATTGCAGGCCCATATCAATAATAAGTATGTCATCTCCGTACTCTATAGACGCCATATTTCTGCCCACTTCTTCAAGTCCGCCGATGCCGATGATGCGCAGAGTTTTTTTATCAACCGCGCGCGGGGGGGCATTTTCTTCTCGCGGCGAGCGAACGGCCGAACCGATGACGGCGAGGCGCGGCGCGCGCGGAAAGCGGCTTCTTCGCGGCGCAGACCGTCCATGGCCGCCCGTAGATGGGCGGCGAGGACTTGTTCCCGAAGTTTTTGCCGTTACCGCCGGTTCCACCGAAACTCTTTGTACTGCTGACTGCGTATCTTCTTTCTTCATATATGTGTATGAGCTGATAATCGCGTCCCGACCGCAGTCGCGGCGCTTTTATGATTAATAATAAATGTTGAAAGATTTTTGTGCCCCCGAGAGGATTTGAACCTCCATGACCTTACGATCATACGCTCCTGAAGCGTACGCGTCTGCCAATTCCGCCACGGGGGCTCTGTCTTTTAAACTCAAAACGCAAAGTTTAAATGTAGTGTAGTTTTGCTTTTTGAGCTGTGGCTTTGCGTTTTGACCTTTGCGTTTTGAGTTTACAAATGTATTATTGCCTGTTTTTTTCAATTCGTTTCGTCGCGATATACCATTGTTCTATTCCATTAAATCTTTGCGCCGGAATATTGATTATTTCCGCTGAAATTCCTTTTACCTTAGTATCAACCGCGTATAGATAGTAGGGGGAAAAGAGAAACAGCGCGGGAATTTCTCCGGCGACAATTTCCTGAAATTTTCCCAGATCCTTTTCCCTTTCTTTTGCGTTGGATGATTCGCGGATGCTTTCCAAAAGTTTATCCGTCTCTTTATTATCATATAAAGATAAATTCAGCCCGGGATCTTTCTTTTGCGAAGAATGCCAAAATACGAACGGGTCTGCGGACAATGAAAGCGTCTCCCCAAAAACTAATGCGTCGTATTTTCTCGGCTTAATGATGCGGCTTTTCAATTCGTCGGTATTGTAGGTTTCAATATGCACCTTGGCGCCCACTCGCTCCCATTGCGCTTTCAGCATTTCTGCCGTAGCAATCAAATCGGGAAAGTCCGAGGTGGTGAGAGTTATTTCAAGAGGAGTCGCCGATGTATCGCCTCCTATTTTTTTCTCCAAAATTCCATCGCCGTCGCCGTCTTTCCATCCTGCCTTTTCAAGTATTTTTTCCGCTTCCGTAGCGGAAAATACCGTCTGCGGAAGGTCGGCGCGATACCCTTTTATCCATGGCAGAATGGAACTGTGCGCCGCGATACCGTTTCCCGCAAGCACCTCGCGTACGATGGCATCTTTATCGGTTGCCGCCGCAAAAGCGGCGCGTACCGCTTTATCCGTGAGGGGTTTTGCGCGGTTTTGATTGAAAAATACCGCAAAATATTTCGGGGTACGAAGCGCATACTCCGCTTTGCCTTGCGCCGCAATCTCCGCTTTGCGGGTCGGCGATACATTCGCAACCCCCATTACTTTTCCTTCTTTATACGCATTCAGCGCTTCATCTTCATACGAAAAGAAAAAAAGCTTGATTGTTTTTATATACGGACCTCCTTGTCCATAATACTCGTTTGCGGAAAGCAGATAAGAAATAATATTGCCGGATTTATCTTTGGTGAATTTAGTGAAACGATACGGCCCGGTCCCTGTCGGTTTTAAGTTTGCATCCGCAAGATTTGCTTTATTGGGCGCGATGTTTTCCCATATATGCGCGGGCAGGATGCCGACCATCGCTCGTTCAAGAAACTGCGCATACGGAGCGGGCAATATAATTTTTACCGCATCTTCGGTGATTTTTTCCGCGCGTACTCCCTGCCAGCTCAAGCGCAAAGGACTGCCGTATTCCTGATTGGTAATTGCCGAAACGGTAAAAAGCACATCCTCCGCTTGAAATGGTTTTCCATCGTGCCACTGGATATTTTTTTTCAAATAAAAAATATATTCTTTGCCGTCAGTTGATATTTCATATCGTTCTGCAAGATCGCCGATTATATTTCCTTGCGCGTCATATTTCATGAGACCGGAATATACCAGTGCGGCAATATCTCTGTCTACATCGGAGAGCGGCGCAAGCAGGGGATTTATGAATTTCGGCTCTCCCGCCAATGCTTCGGTGTACGCGCCGCCGTAAGCGGGGACAGCGACTGTTTTTTCAAGATACAACGCTTGCCGCCATGCCGCGCCGAAAGATACCGTTGCGATGAAGAGCGCGATAAAAACAAACCGCTCTTTTCGCGTCAGTATTTTCGGCAACTGCCTCCATTGCGGCCACGAAGGCCATCCTAATTTTTTGAGAAGCGTACTAATTGTAGTGAATTACAAAGACGACTTATATAAGAGATCCTAAAAAAAGAGTCGTGCAAACGCCGAGCCCAAGAAAAGAATGGCTGATATGATGGTTGCGATGAACACAGCTTTTTCTGCGCCGCGCTTCGCATAATACACGCCTCCGTCTCCGCCGAATGCCGAAGACAAACCTTCCCCGCGCTGTTGCAACAGTACGGTTATGATAAGCGATACGGAAGAAACAATTAAAATCACATTAAGCCAAAACATAAAAAGAATCGGTACGGATTATGGTTATTTTCTTATCGCGATGTGTACCGCGAAATTCACTATACTCACGAGTATGGTTGAAAGAAAGAGCGGGCCTATTCCCGCGATATGCAGTCCCGCGGCAAGAAAATCCGTCATCCACAACATAGCCATATTCACCACTATGACAAGAAGGCCGAATGAAAGAAGAATAAATGGGCCCAAAAGAAGCTTCACAACGGGTTTAAGAAAAAAGTTCACCGCTGAAAAAATCAACCCAACCGTTATCAATGCTCCTACGCCGCCTGCCAACACAACCCCTTCAATATAATACGAAGCGAGAAATAATGCAAGGATATTTCCTGCAATCAAGAGAATAGGTCTCATTGCCTTTAATGTAGCATTGTTGTATTTTTCTGTCAATCGGAAAGTATATCGGAAAGTACAATAACAAATATATATATAAAATTTACCTATCTTTTTGCGATCGTCGGATAATAGGTAAATTTATAAGAAAATTATATTCATACATCAAAATTCGTACATCAAAGTGCTATTGTATTTTTCTGTTAAACGACTATACTAAAAAAATATGTTTATCGTAATTGAAGGGGTTGAATGCGCGGGGAAAACGACGCAAATCAGAAAACTCGGCGCCGCATTGAAAGAAAAAGGAAGGTCGGTATATATGGCGAGAGAACCGGGAAGCTCCGAAATAGGGGAACGAATCCGTGTGATTCTAAAAGACCCGGCGCAGAGCGGCACAATGGATCCGCTGACGAGTTTATTTTTATTTAACGCGGCGCGCAGGCAGTTTATAAAAGAGGCGGTGGAGCCGGCGCTTGCAAGGGGGGATCTTGTGCTTTCCGACCGTTTCTTTTTAAGCACTATCGCTTATCAGGGGCATGCGGAAGGACTGGATATTGATTTTGTCCGCGCTTTATGCGCTCAAACGGTCCAGGGATGTCTGCCGGATAAAACTTTTTTACTTGATATCGGCATGCAAGAAATGAAAAAACGCCTTATCGCTCGGGGAGGCGCGGAAAAAGAGCGTTATGAAAGTATGGCGCTGTCATTTCATGAAAAAGTAAGACAGGGTTATTATGCCGAATGGGCGTTTGATCCGGCGCATATTGAACGCATCAACGGCGAACGGAGCGCGGAAAGCATCGCGGAAGAAATTTTACAAAAAATTCTGCCCTTGCTATCATAGCAACTATGATTCTCTCCGACCGCGACATGAAGCGATACATCAAAGAAGGCAAGCTCGTTTTTGAGCCCGCCTTGCATTCCGATCAGATCGGGCCTGCGTCTATTGATTTAAAACTGGGAAACATATTTAAAGTATTCAAGCAGGGAAAGTATTTGAGTTTGGATGTGAAAAAGGGGATTCCCGCGGAATTTATGGAAGAAATGCGCATTCCCGACGGCGAGGCGTTTATTTTGCATCCCAACACATTCGCTCTTGCGGCAACGAAAGAATATATTCGCGTTCCCGATACTCTCTCGGTGAAGGTGGAAGGAAAAAGCACGCTTGCGCGCATGGGGATTCTCGTGCACACCGCGGGGTTCGTGGACCCGGGGTTTGAGGGGGCAATCACGCTGGAGCTTTCTAATCAGGCGAATCTGCCCATCGCCATTTATCCGGGGATGTATATCTGCCAGATTGACTGCATCGTCCTTTCCAGTCCCGCGGAAAATCCCTACAATAAAAGAAAAAAGTCGCTGTATATGAAAGCGACGGGACCGCAAAACGCGGATACGCGTAATTTATTCAGCCATCAGTAAATTTTTGAAAAGATAAGCGACGGTCAGCGGTCCGACTCCTCCCGGGACCGGCGTCAGAATTTTTGCTTTTTTCGCGACACGGTCAGCCGCAATGTCTCCCGCTATTTTTCCGCCGTGCCTGCTTGCTCCCGCGTCAATCACTGTTGCGCCTTTTTTTACCTTTGTAATGAGATTCGCTTTGCCCACGCCCGATATAATAACATCGGCTTTTTGCGTAAGCGCGGAAAGATTTTTCGTATTTTTGTCGGCGATAGTAATGTGAGTAAATCCTTTTTCAGTTAAAAACAAGCAGAGCGGTTTTCCGATAAGACGACCGTACCCCACCACAAGAACAGGCGTATGTTTTTCCGGCATGCCCGCCTTTTTCAGTATATGCCATATCGCCTGCACGGAAGGGGAGATAAAAGGGGAGTCGCCGCGCAGATTGTCCACGTCTTTTTCGGGCGCTATGACAGAAAGTATTTTTTCGGTATCGCATTTTGCGGGAAGCGGGAGTTGGATAATGATACCGTGTACCGACTTGCTCGCGTTTAGTTTTTCAATAAGCGCAATGATACGCGCCCGCGATGCGCTTGCGGGAAGCCGATGCACCGCAAAACCGCACCCGACCGAGCGCGCAACCGCGCCCTTTCGTTTCACATAGTTCAATGACGCGGGGTTATTTCCAATAACTACGACGGCGAGCTCGGGTTTATATCGCAACGCCGCCGCGCGCCGAGCGATCTCGCGTTCAACTTTTTCCGCAAGCGGTTTTCCGTATAACAACATAGCGTCTTTATTTAGCTGTGGATAACCCTTTACATACGCATGTAGTTTGTGTATGATGGGGGTGGAATTGATGCAGCCCTGATTAGTCGCCTTCATGGTGGCGTCTCCGCAAGGAGTAGGGGCTGTATTATTTTGGCCAAATTTGAACGTAAATCTCTTTTTGGGAGATATATTTGTAATATTCTTTATAGTCTTTCTTTTGCTGAACTTTTCTGTTTATAATGCCGGCGATATAGTCGGCAACCTGCAAGAGATTATTGCTGTGAGAGTGTTCCATAGCAACATTTTTAATGAGATTTCCCTGTGCGGAATTTACTTTCTTTTTTAAATATTTTGCCAACTGGCTTCGGAAAACCGAGCGCCCACTCTTATCAATTTTTACTTTCGCGTCTTTGAGATAGGGTTTTGCGTTTTCGAAAACGAGCCCACAAACATATTTATAGAACGATTCTTTTATTCGAAAACCCTCACCATATAGTTTTTTCGGATCCTTTGTGATGGCGATGCCAAAGTAGAAGAAACTGTATGGAGAAATTGCGTTCAGAAACTTTTCTCTTAATGCGTGAGAGTTGCTATAAAAATGAAATTCAAAGTCTTGAGCGTAACCCAACTCTCCTTTGAGCAGTTGAATGCGCTGGTCGCAAAATAGCGCATCGTCATCATCTTCAAATGCGATTAAAGCAATAATAAAATAAGGGCTTGACCCTTGTTGGATTTTTAGTCCTGTATCGCCAGATTCGTCAATGAAGACCAGCATAGCGCTTATAGTAACAAATTTTTCAAAGATAACGCAAATGAACAGACCTCCCAAGGCGGTTCCCTTGGGAGGTCTTTTTTAATAAAAACTAATCCAATTTTCTTTCTCTTTGCCGCTGTTTCGCTTCAGAATCGGCGCGCGCCCATTGGTAATCGCCGTAGTCAACGAATTTGAGTATTTCTTTCGCCCACGGGTGGCGCTGGAGCGTCTGCCGCGCCATTTCTTGGCATATTCTGCGATAAGTCGGGTGTCCCTGCGGGGTAGTACGCAGTTCAAACATGTGCTCCGCCTCGCGGAGGTTCATGCCCATCGTCCAGCGCATTTTGTGGCCCATGAGCACCGTGTACTGCGCCACATGTCGCCCGCACGCGGTTTTGACTTTCTCGTAGAGCATTTCCATTTTTTCACGGATGGCGTCAACTTTTTCTTGAAACCCCGCCGTTTTAATATCTTCGTTATCTTGAAAACCAAGTCAAAGGTGAGAGGGTAGCCGGCTTCAAGCGCGCGGTCGGGCCTGTCGCGGCGAGTTTTTCGCTCGCCGATATAGGTGTTCAAAATGCGTTCCTTTGCATTTTTCGGCAAGCCGAGCGCGAGGTCGTACAATTGTAGAAGAGAATGCTTGCCGTAGGGATACAGCATTTGCGCAAGAGTAAAAACATAAAAATCCGCCGGTGGAAATAGGGTGACTTGGTTTATTTCCTTTGGCTCTATATCTTTCAGCAGTTCATCGGCGAACTTTTGCATCTCGCTTCGCGCGCTTGCGATATACTCATTCTTCTTCGCGCGCTCTACGAATGTGGGAATAACCTCATTCAAGGATTGATGCGCTTTTGCCGCGATACCGCCCATTTCGGAAAGCGGGTGGGTGTAAAGATGAGTCAGGAGATTTTGATAAAACCGCCCGTTGCCGAACAGACCGACATTGGTGAGTGTCGCGGCGGGCAGGAGAATCCGTATCGTGTCGCAGGGTTTCGTGCGGATGTCCGACTTATAAGTGCGGTCAAACGCCTTGATATCTTTTTCCTCTTTCAGGTCGGCGCGTTTTTGTTTTTTTCCCGCGCCCAATACATCATATTCGGCCTCTTCTATCGGTTTCAATGTCCGATAATATTCCTGCATCGGCTCAACGAGATCGGCGTAGGTTTGAAATAATTCATCCATTACGCGCTCGTATTCGCCTTTCACCGCGCTTTGAGTAATTTCTTTCGGGCACAGATACCGCCATCTGTTCTGTTCATCCTTATTAT
>CAZRNH010000008.1:9178-11146 GCA_964601445.1 uncultured Candidatus Saccharibacteria bacterium | reverse complement strand
ACCGAGAGGAAAAATTCATTTCCCGCATACAGGAAAATATCACGTCCTTGCTACAGGGATAAAATAAAAGTCTTTCGAGCAAAGCAAGGACTGACACAGGACGCTCTTGCGAGAAAGTGCGATATTCCCTATACAACACTAACCAAGATTGAATCGAATGTTATAACGAAACCGTCAATCCAAACCGTAACCAAGATTGCCGAGGGATTGGGAATAAGTATTGATGATTTAATTAAATAAAATTTTTATGAAAGTAAATGTTGGATCAAAAAATATAACTAAGGTACAGGCGGTAGAGGAAGCTCTTTCGGATTTTCCAGAATTTTCTTCGGCAGAAGTTATTGCTATGGCAGTTGATTCAGGGGTACATAAACAGCCAAAAAGCATGGAGCAAACTGTGCAAGGTGCGATGAATAGGGCAAAAAATGCTTTCAAGGACTGCGACCTTTCTTTTGGATTAGAGAGTGGACTTATAGAAGTTCCAAACACGAAAAGTGGATATATGGATATTACAATGTGTGCCATATATGATGGCAAAAATTTTCACTTAGGCGGGTCTTCTGCTTTTGAATATCCAAAATCTATGATTGATTTGGTTTTTAGCAAAGATTATGAAATTGATGAGGCAGCAAAAGAAGCCGGGTTTTCCCATGATGAAAATATTGGCGAAAGAGAAGGAATGATAGGCGCTCTCACGAAAGGACGGCTAGATAGAAAGGGCTATAGTAAGCAAGCAGTCATAACTGCCTTGATACACCTTCTTAATCCAGAGCATTACTAATTTATATGAAAATAACAATTTGCGGGAGTATCGGGTTTTATAAAGAAATAGAATCAGCCAGAGATGAACTGGTCAAACACGGGCATGAAGTAAAAATACCAGAACTTGCCCTGGAGGTGCCTCAAGAATTTGGTGGTGGTAAAAAAGTTTATTTTGGTCAGTACATTGAACAAAATGGTGGTATAGACGCTTTCTCCGCAGAACACAAGATTTGGGATATGAAAGAGGGGGCAATCAATGATCATTATGAAAAGATTGATTGGTGTGATGGAATTTTAGTTATTAACCATGAGAAAAGAGGTATTCAGGGATATGTTGGTGGAAATACCTTGATTGAAATTGGTGTTGCATTTTACCTCAAGAAAAAGATCTTCATATTAAATCCAGTATCATCGGAGCTTTCCTACAAACAAGAAATTATGGGAATGAAACCAATAATGCTTAATGGCGATTTATCAAAAATATGAATAAACGAGCTTTCATAATTCACGGCTGGGACGGATATCCTAATGAGGGTTGGTTTCCGTGGCTAAAAACAGAGCTAGAGAAAAACGGTTTTCAAGTTCAAGTTCCGGCCATGCCGGAACCGGCGAAGCCGAAAATTGAAGCGTGGGTTTCGCACCTTTCTAAAACTGTCGGCGATGTTGATGAGAATACTTATTTTGTCGGGCATAGTATCGGTTGCCAAACTATTCTCCGATTTTTGGAAAGTTTGTCCGCCGACAAAAAAGTGGGAGGTGCGGCTTTTGTCGCCGGTTGGTTCACTTTAATGAACTTGAAAACCGATGAGGAAAAAGAAATCGCTAAGCCGTGGCTGGAAATGCCGATTGATTTTGCTAAAGTGAAGCAACACACCAAAAAGTTTTTTGCTGTTTTCTCCGATGACGACGAAGTTGTGCCGCAAGAAAATAAAAAACTTTTTGAGGAACGACTTGGCGCGAAAACTGCGCTTGAATACGGCAAGGGACATTTCAGCGGAAGTGATGAAGTGAAAGAATTGCCAATTATTTTAGAAGTAATTCTTTCACAGTAGCCGCCAATTTTTTCAAAAAAGAAAGCCGAAGCCCGCGCGGATTCCTCCCCAGACCCCTCCTCCGCGCGGGCGAGTCCGTCGCCCCGCCTCCTTTGCCCCAGAAAAATAGTGGCGGGGCGCATCATTTCAGATTTCGCTTTTTGGATTTGTGTAT
>CAZRNH010000008.1:6779-9168 GCA_964601445.1 uncultured Candidatus Saccharibacteria bacterium | reverse complement strand
AAAAGAAAAATTTGGTAGAGTGCAGAGATGAGATTTGGCAACATCATTTCAAAAGCATGCCCCGTTGGGTCGCAGAGCGACTCCTTCGGGGTTTGCGAAGGTCTTAATTCGGGAGTAAACGAAGAATAACATTTCCCTTTTTTAACATTTTCTGTTACTCTTGTAGAATAATCAATTAATTGATATGCGCACATATGTCAAAAAGAAGAACGGGAATTGAAAAGAGGGGGAAGTCACATTCTCATAAAACAAAGAAGCGGCTGGAAATAAAGCGGCTTATGCTTTCAGCCAAAGCAAGTAAAAGGAAGAAGAAATAACCCATCCTCTTTTTTATTGACAAATATATATTTTTGTGATATATAGCAATATAAGAGTGCGTTCTTTCACATTATAAGGGAGGCGGGAATGAAGAGGATAATTGCTTTGTTGGGTGTATTTTTCGCAATGGGGCTGTCCGCGTGCGGCGGGAACGCGGAGGTTGTGGTAAAAACAGAAAAGCAGGAGGTGATTGCGGGGGAAAGGATTCTTCTTTCCGCGGATCTTCGCAATGAAACAGAAGGAACTTTCACGGAGAGAACCTTTTGGACAATCATCACTCCGGATTGCGGGAATTTGAGCGCCACCACAGGCCAATCGGTGTGGTGGACAGCGCCGCAACGCGTTTTGGAACCGCGGCAATGCGATGTCGCGGTGGAGATGGTCCTCAAAGACAGGAGGTTTCCTAATTTTGAGGAGACCGCAACGACGGTCTTTGAAATAATCGTTACGCCGTCGCAGACAAGAAATGCGCCGCCTGCGGTAACGCTGATTGTGCCGCCAACGGGATGCGTGGCGGCAAATCAAACCATATCTCTTCGCGTGGAGGCGCAAGACCCTGAAGGCGGCTCGCTTCGGTATCAGTGGACGGCAAGCGGGGGGAGTTTCTCCGGAAGCGCCAACGGCGCCGGAGCGGTATGGATTGCGCCTTTGCCGCCGGGCGTATACACCGTGCGGGTGAGCGTTACCGACCGCGAGAACGCAAGTGCGGGCGCTTCGGCGATATTTACCCGATGCGGGTAAGGTAATATAAAGCGGCTTATGAAAGAATATCATAAGCCGCTTTTCATTTGGCGATTGACTTTATGTAAATCATGTACTATACTCCATATCAGTTAAATATTTATTTTAGAAAAATAGTCGAGTTTCGCTAAAATATATTTTATTTACCAATTTTATTCTTAAGTAAGCAATACGATATATCCATGAATGGTGTTATAAAAAAGAAGATGGGCGATGGCAAGAATTTCGGCTTTATCTCCGTAGAAGGCAGAGATAAGGATGTATTCTTCCATGGAAGTTCTCTTGTGGGGGTTTCGTTCGATGAAATACAGGAGGGCGACGCGGTCTCTTTTGAAACCGAAGAAGGCGCCAAGGGTGTCAGCGCGGTGAATGTACAGCGCGCATAACCTCTGCCTAAAAACGCTCCCGCAGATGCGGGGGCGTTTTTTTATTTTCCATTCTTGGTATATACTGCAGGCATGCATGTGAGA
The DNA here is from genome assembly GCA_964601445.1 of uncultured Candidatus Saccharibacteria bacterium. GTDB lineage: Bacteria > Patescibacteriota > Minisyncoccia > GWC2-36-17 > WO2-46-25 > JACQDT01. The sequence continues at coordinate 7,639 of CAZRNH010000008.1, read as the reverse complement.
AAAAAATGAAACTTTTTATTACCGCAAAACCAAATGCGAAAAAGGCCTGTATGGAGAAAATTAATGAAACGCATTTTGTCGTAGCGGTAAAAGAGCCGCCGGTACAGGGGCGGGCGAATGCGGCGATCACAGAGGCGCTTGCGGAATATTTCGGTATCGCGCGCTCGCGCGTGCGGATGCAGTCCGGTTTTTCCTCAAGACAGAAAGTATTTGAGGTGGTAGAATAGCATTATCATTATTCACATAAAATATATGCGATATAAGATGGCGGAGAGGACGGTGTTGGCGGCATTTTTTGCGGTGTTGGGCGTGGTATCGTTTGCGGTATTTGCGCGTGCGGATGCTGGACATGGTGATGGAGACCCGCATGGAAGCGGTTCGCCTATAATGGCGCGCATGATGGATATGATGCATAGCAATTTAAATAAAACGCAGGCGGTGGATTGTAACGCCGTAACCGATGCCGATTTGATGGAGCGCGGAGAAGAGTTTATGGAGCAGATGATGGGAGGCGACAAAGAGGCGCATGAGAAAATGGAAGCGGCTATGAATAAAGAGGGACATGATAATATGCATACAATGATGGGTGCGTGGGCGACGGGATGCGTGAGCGATAAAGTGGCGGGCGCGCTTGCAGAGCGCGCGGGTGCGAGCGGAAAGAGCGCGCAAGGAGACAAAAGCGTGGCGGTGTTTGCCGTGCTTATCGGTATCATTATCGGCATAGTCCTCACTAAATTCTTTTTTACGAAATCAGCGGCATAATGAGCAGTGCGATATGAAATAATGGAATATCCTGTACGAATAAACAAATATCTTCGCGATAAAGGTTTTGCGTCGCGGCGGGAGGCCGACGAGTTTAT
>CAZRNH010000008.1:4908-6769 GCA_964601445.1 uncultured Candidatus Saccharibacteria bacterium | reverse complement strand
GGCAAAGTATCGGTGAACGGCAAGCGCGCGGAGGAAGGCATGCAGATTCATGAAGGCGACCAAGTGGTCGTTCGTTCGGGCGCGCGCGCAAAGGCATATACTTACCTTGCTTATTACAAACCGATCGGGCTTGCGACTCAGGCGGTAAAAGGGCAGGAGAGTGTGGTTACAGAGTGGCAGAAAAAAGGCTTATTCCCGGTGGGACGGTTAGATAAAGAATCCGAGGGCCTGTTGATTCTTACCAATGATAGAAGAATAACCGCGCATGTATTGGGAGAAGAAGCGAAAGTGGAAAAGGAATATGTAGCGCGCGTGAGAGAGCCGCTACGGCAGGGAATTCCGGCTATCATGAAAAAGGGAATGGATACCGAGGCGCTTGGACGGCTTCTTCCCGCGCAGGCGCGCCTTGAAGGAAAGCATTCCATATATATAATACTGCGCGAAGGAAAACGGCATCAGATTCGCGTGATGCTTGCCGAGCTCGGTTATACTGTGGAAGGCCTTAAACGGGTGCGCATCGGGCGCGTTACTCTCGGCGGCCTGCGCGCCGGACAGACACGCCCGTTAAGCGAGCAGGAAAGCGGAAGTTTTTTTTAAGTTGACTTAAAAGAAAAAATACGGTACTATTGCGTTCATGGTTCAGTTATGATGCCCTATGGGGCATTTTTGTTATCCATTAGGACTTACGCAATTGGCGCATTTCATTGTTGCGCCGCACAAAATATCGCTTACCATACCGCATGTATGGCTCGCAATATTTTGCTTGCGCGCCTCGAACTGCATCCAATTGCGTAAGTCCTATCCATTCATCTCTATTTTATGAATACTCAATTACGCAACATCGCTATCATCGCTCATGTGGACCACGGGAAAACCACCTTGGTTGACGCGCTTTTGAAGCAGTCGGAAAGTTTTAAAATGAAGGTGGACGGACCGAAGGAATTGATAATGGATTCCAATGACCTTGAGCGCGAGCGCGGCATCACTATTTTTTCCAAGAACGCAAGCATCAAGTACAAGGATACGAGAATCAACATTGTGGACACGCCCGGCCACGCGGATTTTGGCGGGGAAGTGGAGCGCATTATGCGCATGGTGGACGGCGTGCTGTTGGTAGTGGACGCGAAAGAAGGTCCCATGCCGCAAACGAAATTCGTTCTGCGCAAGGCGATTGAAGCGGGCCACAAGATAATCGCGGTGATAAATAAGATAGACAAGCCAGCCGCGCGGCCGCAGTGGGCGCTCAATAATGTGTTTGATTTGTGCATTGAGTTGGGTGCTAACGAAGAGCAGACCAACTTTCCAGTCGTCTATGCGTCAGGCGCCCAGGGGAAAGCTGGCTTGACTGCTGATTTGGAAAAAATGACCAATATTGAACCGTTATTTGAAACCATCGTCAATTATATTCCCGCGCCGCAAGGGGACGAAAACGCGCCGCTTCAGATGCTTACGGTGAATCTTGTGTATGACAATTTTAAGGGCAAGATAGCCATTGGACGGCTGTACGCGGGAACTCTGCGCAAAGGCATGACCATTATGCATATCAACCGCAAGGGAGAAATGAAAAAAGGGTCTCTTACATCGGTGATGGGGTTTGACGGTTTGCAAAGAGTGGAAATAGAAGAGGCGCGCGCGGGAGATATTATCGCCATCGCGGGCATTGACGATATTTCCATCGGCGAGACCATCGCGGATGTCCAGAATCCCGTGCCGTTGCCGATTATTCACATAGATGAGCCGACCATTAAAATGTCCTTCGGGGTGAATACCTCTCCGTTTACCGGCAAAGAAGGCCAATACAGCACTTCGCGCAATTTGAAAGAACGGCTTGAACGCGAACTGGAAACGGATGTCGCGCTTT
>CAZRNH010000008.1:0-4898 GCA_964601445.1 uncultured Candidatus Saccharibacteria bacterium | reverse complement strand
AAGCGATTCCGCCGACCGCTGGGTGGTGGCGGGGCGCGGCGAATTGCATCTCGCCATTCTCATTGAAAAAATGCGCCGCGAGGGTTATGAACTTGAAGTATCAAAGCCGGAAGTTATTCTTAAACAAGTCAACGGGAAAAAAATGGAGCCGATGGAATTGGTTTCCATTGAAGTGCCCGAGCAGTACGCGGGAACGGTGATTGAAATCATCGGAAAACGGCTCGGCGCGATGAAAGATATGCGCGCCGACCGCGGCGTTTCATTTATGGATTTTGTCATTCCCACGCGCGGCCTTATCGGCGTGCGCAATGAATTTTTAACCGGTACGAAAGGCACGGGCATCATGAACAGTATTTTTCAGGGATTTGAAGAATACAAAGGGGATCTTACTGTGCGCCCGCACGGGTCGCTCATGGCGTCGGAATCGGGAGTGTCAAACAGTTACGGTCTTTTGAATGCGCAGGGAAGGGGACAGCTTTTTATCGGCGCGGGCGTAGCGGTCTATGAGGGAATGGTGGTGGGACAGAACGCGAAGGCGGAGGATATTCTGATGAACATTTGCAAGGAAAAGGAACTTTCCAATATGCGCAGTAAAGGCACAGGCACGCATGAGGCAATGGATGTGCCGCGCACGATGACGCTTGAAGACGCGTTGGACTACATTGGCGATGACGAACTGGTGGAAGTTACGCCAAAAAACATCCGTATCCGCAAAATGCTTCTTACCGACAACGACCGCAAGCGCGCCAATCGCAATACGAAGGGCTAATCAATTTCCGAAGTCGGACTTCGGAAAGAGGTGAGTGCGCGATTATTGCGCGATTATTGCGCGATTTTATTTTCTCTGTTACACTGGCGGCATGTTCAATCCGCATTACACGCTTACCGATTCGCTCGTGCAGATGCTTACTTCCATTGCGGAGTCAAAGGAGATTATTGCGCGCGCTAAAATCCTGCCCCAACAGGAGTTGAAGCTTAAACGGCAGGCGCTGGCGAGGATGACGCACAGCTCAACGGCGATAGAAGGGAATAAATTGAATCTCAATGAGGTGGGCGCTTTGTTGTCGCATAAAAAAGTGGACGCGCCGCAAAGGGAAATTTACGAGGTGCAGAATTATCTCAAAGCCCTGCGTTATATAGAAAAGACGGCTTTTGAAGGGCGGCTGATGACGGAAAAAGTAGTGCGGGAAGTCCATGCGCTGGTAACGAGCCGCACCATTCCTAAAGAACAATGCGGCCGTTATCGGCAAGGGCTTGTGTATGTCGTAAAGAAGCGCGCTGGATCGCCCGATGAGGTGGTGTATACCGGTCCTCCCGCAAAAGAGGTGTCTGATTTATGCAGAGATTTACTTGCATGGATGGCGCAAAGCGAACAGAAAGAAGTGAATCCCGTTATTGCCGCAGGCATCGTGCATCAGGAGATAGCCGCTATTCATCCTTTTACCGACGGCAATGGACGCACCGCGCGGGCCATGGCGACTTATGCGCTGTACCGGCGCGGCTATGATTTCCGCCGTCTTTTTGCTTTGGAAGATTATTACAATCGCGACAGGCAGGCGTATTATGAGGCGATTGACCTCGGGAAGAATTATGCGGAAAGAAAAACCGATTTCACTCCCTGGCTTATTTATTTTACGCAAGGATTTAAAGAAGAGATTGATGCGGTGAAAAGAAGAGTTATTTCTCTTTCGGGCAAAAAGGTGAGCGATGCGGCCCGCGCGCAGGTTTTTCTTCCGCAAGAACAGATAGAGATTTTGGATGTATTGGACAGGGAAGAGAGGATTACCGCAGAGCGCGCCGCGGCCGCATTGAAATGCCCGAAAAGAACCGCTCAATTGCATTTACAGAAGCTCAAGAAGCTCGGTATGCTCGTTCAGACGGGAAAAGGCCCCGCGTCCGCATACCAAAAATCTTGACAAATTATAAAAAATTTGTTTTACTGTTTTTAGTTTAAAAGCTGATTTTTCAGCTTTTGTTCTTTTACAATAAGGTCTGAGGCGCATAAAGCGCGCGGATAAATGCAAATCTCATATCATATAAGGAGAGGGTAATTGATAGAGACGAAAGAAAGAGAGAAGAAAAGGCAAGTTCCGCTTGAAGATAACGGCGCAAACGACTTCTTGTATTTTTCGGAAGCGTTAAGCGCAAAACGAATATGGGTAAAGGAAACGCTGAAAGCGCTTTTTGTTTCGTCGGCAATGGCGTTTCTTGTGTTTATTCTTGCATGGGCTCTCTGGGGGATTATCGGCATTGCGGGCGTCATAGGGACATGTGGTATGGTGTTTTACACCATGGTCATCGGGTTTCGGTTTTTCCTGATGCTTTTTTCACTGAAGGATGCGCGGGAGAGCCGCGCTTTCATAAACCAAAAAGAGCTTGCGGCATTGCGTTGGGAGGATCTTCCTCTGTATACGATCCTTTGTCCGCTGTATCGCGAGGATCGCGCCGTGCTGGGCTTGGCGCGTTCTCTTTCCGCGTTGCGTTATCCGAAAGATAAACTTGATGTGCGCTTGATAGTGGAACAGGGAGACCGCGTAACCTTAGCGGCTCTTGCCGTGGTTGCGCTCCCGCCTTTTATTCGTGTGGAGACGGTTCCGGACGCGACAATCGTGCGTTCAAAGCCGAGAGCGCTGAATGCGGTTCTGCCGCGATGCGCCGATGAAGGATTTCTCACGATTTACGACGCGGAAGACAGGCCGGAGCAAAATCAACTGCTTGTGGCTTATCTTACTTTTCAAAAATCTTCGCCGGAAGTCGTGTGCTTGCAGGCGAAAATCAGGCATTACAACTGGAATCAGAATATCCTTACGCGGTGGTTTTCCGCCGAGTACGGGGTGTGGTACGAATATGTATTGCCTGCGCTTGGATTTTTGAAGCTTCCGATTCCATTGGGCGGGAATTCAAACCATTTCCGCGTTGATTTTCTTAAAGAAGGCGGGGGATGGGATCCGTACAATGTAACGGAAGACGCGAACCTCGGCATACAAATTGCACGGAGAGGAGGTAAGATGCGGATTCTTCAGAGTCCGACGGAGATGATTAATTCCACCACACTTGAAGAGGCGACGCCATTCCTTGGAGGATGGATTCGCCAACGCTCGCGCTGGATAAAGGGATACCTCCAAACCTTTTTAGTGCACATAAGATCTCCGCGCGCATTGTATCGCGACCTTGGTTTTTGGGGCACGATTACCTTTCTTTTTTTGCTTGCAGGCACCCCGTTCACGCACATCTTAAATGTGTTATTTGCGGGACTTGCGGTTATGTGGTTTGCATTCAAGCCGGAATGGATCAATTGGTTCTTTCCCGGTCCCGTGACGGCGTTGCATATAGTAACGCTTCTCATAGGTAATTGCATGTTTATCGCGATGCATGTGATAGCATCATTGCGCGAAGGAAAAAAATCGGTGGCGCTCGCATCGCTTTTTATCCCGCTTTACTGGGCATTGATGGCTGTCGCGACGGTGAAATCGGTGTGGCAACTTTTGTTCAGGCCGCACTATTGGGAGAAAACTCATCATAATGGAGAGGAGAGCAAAGGATGAAAAAATTGATTGTATGTATTGCGGTATTATGCGCGGTTACTCGCACCGCGTCGGCCTTTGAAATATCGTTTCCCGGCGCGGCGTGGGGCGAGCTTCGGAGTATGCCTTCGCCTCTGGACCAAAAAGGAGTTCTTGCGCGCGGATGGCTGGAACAGGGCCTGGCGTTCAATAGCCGTTTTATTACTTACGGCCGATTGGGCTATAGCGTTAATCCCGGCGGCGCGGATTGGTATAACACGATAACTCCCGCGCTTGGCGCAAAGTACAAAATACCTTTTGCCGCCGGCACGGCGTTTATTGGAGCCGAATGGCAAGAGGAAGTCCGATGGAAGAGCGGGAATCACCGCGACAACGCGATAATCGCGTTTGTCAGTTGGTACGCTGATTGGGATTTAAAATCCAGTCAGAGATAGATAAAGGAAAAATATTTAAAAACGCCCCAATCAATACAGGTTGGGGCGTTTTCTTTATAGGGTATTGACAAAAAATACATATTTTGATAGCTTTCATTTCGGTACTACCATCAGGGTCTTTGACCCATAACAAGGAGGTGCACATGAAGCGCATATTTGTTTTTTTGTTCATTTTCATGTTTCCGATCTTTGCCGAAGCCCGGCCTGATTTTTCGGTCGGGATGTACGCCGGTCGCGCAGGGGGCAGTTTATCCTGCAGTGACTGCGAAGGGCTTGGCAGGGACACTGCATCTATTTACGGCCTCAATGTGAGGGCATTTGCCCCCGTCGCCAATCATGTAAGTATTGGCGCCGAGGCAGGGTTCGTTACCGGTCCGGCGGCGAACATTGAGGTCGACGGAGAAAATGTCGCCGATGTCCGGAACCGTTTGGCGTATTTCATCCCCATGCTCAAACTTTCCGCCGGGAAACTCTCTATGTACGGCGGCGCCGGAGCGGGTTATTCGCGGTCCCGCTATTTTAACGAGGAGTTAAGCGATGTCTCCACGAAGCGACCCGCGCTTGTCGCCAAAGCCGGCGCGGAGTATATGCTTGCGCGCCATCTCGGTCTTTTTGCCGACTGGCAGTATTCCCTTACATCCGACAAATTGCCGGGTGAGGATGGCGAGAAAACTCGCATAAAGCATGTCACTTCGGGAGTGGTCGGCGGAATCGCCGTTCACTTCTAAAGAATAAAGAAATAAAAAGCCCCGCGCTTGCAAAAACGCGGGGCTTTTTCTTTATTATTTGATGTAATGCGGAAAAACTGTTATACTTGAACAAGTAATCAATAAATAAGATTTAACAGCGTTGTGTGCAAAAATAACCATTTAGTGGCGCTCAATCAAGGTTTCCCCTCTGAAGAATGTCTCGCAGTTCCGATGAGCTTGGTGTCGCCGTG
>CAZRNH010000007.1:0-12171 GCA_964601445.1 uncultured Candidatus Saccharibacteria bacterium | reverse complement strand
AGGCCGAGGTCGGACGCGGTAGGTATCGCGATGTTTTCCGCGGGAGAAACGGGAACGCTGTATTGCGCGCGCGCTGGCCCGCCGGCACAAATAAGCGCAAGGAACAGGGCGATATAGATTGTTGTATTACGAATCATGAATGAAAATAAGTTCAAAACGCAAAGTGCAATGAATCAATGAATCATAGAATCAACGAAACAAAATTGATTCTATGATTCATTGAGTTTGTTATTCATGCCCCATTTTTTCCAATTTCTTTTTTGCTTTATGCGCGGCGCGGTTCACGATAATCACGGTAAGGATTACGGTAAGCGCTTGTTCGGGTATGGCATCCACTCCGAAGGCCGCCGCTATCAGATTGCCAACCACTCCTCCAACATTCAACCATTGCGTTTTTCGCTTCACATTTCCTTCAAAAGAAAGAGAGATGATTAAACTGATGCCGCCCGCCGTTCCCAAGCTTATCAACCACCCTATAAACGGCACCGCGCCCAGCGTACTGCCTATGGAGGCGAGGATCCCCATAAATACGAATTCGGCCGTCTTGTCTTTGTTGGCAACTAATTTTTCAAGGCGTTCCACTTCTTCTTCGGATACCGGCTTTTTTTTACCCGCTTTTTCGCCGATGTTTTGCGCGCGCGCCTGCCGCAGGGCTTGCGCTCGCCGACCTTCCTTTTCCTCTATTTCTTCATCCATATCATTATAGCACAAATACGAATTAAGAATAAAGAATTAAGAATAAAGAATTAAGAATAAAGAATTAAGAATCAGGACTTGTTCCGTCGCTCATTTTCCTTATTCACTGTCATGCGTAGTTATTCATCATTCCAGCTCTTTCTTCGCTTTTTCAATAGCAAGCAACTGCTCCGGATTGGAGGTGATTATTTGATCTTCGGTGTAGGATGCGATGACCTTAATGGCGGCATGTTTCAACCCTGCGAAGAAAATGCCTTCCCCCACATCGCATTCCAAAAGAAGATATTTTTCCTCATCGGACAAGTTGAATGTTTCTTTCACCACTTCAATAGTCGCGGGCGACTGTTTCAGCAAAAGCTGAATGGAAGAGTTGGTGATGATGGGCTTGCCGTATTTGGATTGCATGAAATCGCCCACATCCTGGGTGATGGTCGTGAGCCCGAGATAATACTTGCGGCACCGCTTTGCTATGCCGTATAAGAAAGAGGCGGCGTCCTCGTGTTGCATCATAATCCACGCCTCGTCCACCATAAGGATGCGCTTTTTCAGTTCCGAGCGGATGAGATTCCAGATGTAACGGATAATAAGATAAGTGGCGATGGGGCGAAGCTCTGTTTCCATGTCACGCATGGAAAACACCACCAGCCGGTTTTTTACATTAATATTCGTTTGGTTATTGAGAAATCCCGCATAGGGGCCGGAAATGTATTTTTCAAGCCGGAGCGCGAGCCCACCCCCCCCTTCAATACTTGCAAGAATCTGATGAAAATCGGAAAGCGTCGGCGAGAGCGCTTTGGAAAAATCCACTTCGGGCGTGATGTCGCGCGAGGCGTATGTCTCCGCGATGGCGCGGTCCACGATGGAGTCCTCTTCCGGCGTGAGTCCGCCGAGCATAAGCCGCACCAGTCCGACCATGTTGATGATGTTTGAGCGGAGCACATCGGCGGGCGATTCGTCTTTCAGCGGCATGGGGAGGTCAAATGGGTTGATGTGATGCGGAGAGTTCAGCGATATTTTGAAAAACGCCCCTCCCACCGCCTCGGTGAGATACTGGTATTCGTTCTCCGGGTCAATAACGATAACTTCAACTCCCACCATAAGAGAGCGCAGAATTTCCAGTTTTGCGGTATAGCTTTTTCCGGAACCGGATTTGGCGAATACGACCATATTGGCGTTTTCAAGCGAGAAACGGTCAAAGAGAATAAGCGAATTATTATGGCGGTTGATGCCGTACAAAATGCCTTTATTTGAAGTGAGGTCAGCCGATACGAAAGGAAAAAGGGTGGAGGCGGGGTCGGTATTGAGATTGGAGTGGATTTCCATACGGTCCTGTCCCAGCGGAAGCGTGGACATAAAACCCATTTCCTGCTGGAAGTTCGCTGTTTTTGTCAGTACCATACGCGCGTCTAAAATGCCTTTTATTTCATTTTCCGCTTTATCCAACTGTTCCACGCTCGCCTCAATAAGCGTAATGTACACGCCGACGCGAAACAATTTTTGCGTCGCCTGCATAAGCGAGTCGCGCAAGTTTTCCAAATCCTTCAGCGCGGTTTCCAAAATAGGGTCGCGGATAAGCCCTCTTTCTTCCCGTTCGGCAAGTTGCGCTTCCACTGCGGTTACTTTTCTGTTTAATTTGCGCATGACCGTTACGGTATCTACGGGATGGAAATAGATGGCGGCGTCAAAAAAACGGTCAAGATTGATAACCGGCGAAAACCAGTTGGTGTTTAAATAGCGCGGGTACGAATAGAGGAAAAGGGTGCGCAAAAACTTATCGCCCAGTTGTAGATAACGGCTGTCAATAAGCACGGCAGACGGCGCGATGATATCTTTAAATCCCGCCGCCCGGCTTATTTCGGGAATATCAAGTTGTGCGTCCTCTTGGTTGAATGGCATAGTAGTAAATGCAAAAACCAAAAATTAAAATGATCATAAAGATCTCCCGCAGGGAGACAATGTAAAATGCAAAATAAAAATCTGCGCCGAAGGCGCTCCACAATTTTGCACTTTGATTTTTGCGTTTTGAGCTTTCATTGTATTTCCCCCGATACTAAAAATTGTTTTCCGGTTTCGCCGGGGTTATACAAGTCAAAGAAAAGCTCAATCAACTCGCTGTTGGCAAGCGGGAGCGAGCGGACGCCGAACGACCGCATGCCGGATATGACATTTTCCACCCTCTGCCACAGCTGGTTTTTATATTTTTGGAATTCTTCATCGGACATTTTTACGAATGAGACGGTCTGTTTTCCGAATATGCGGTCCGCCAAAGAGGCCTTCGTATCTTCTCCTATGTGATAGGGCACGATGACATAAAAGTTTTTTGCCATAATGTTTTGCATGCCCACAAAACTCTTGATGAATTCTATATACTCCTCGGTCTGAATTCTTAAAAGTTCATTTTCCTGCGTTTTCAGCGATTCTCTTAAGTCGTTTAAATAATCCGTAATATCCAGTTTGCGCGAGTGCACGACGAATTGCAGGGGAAAATCAAGACCGTTTAAAAAATGCTGGTATTGGAACACCAATGCGTCCTGCTCATCCTGCGATTTGAGCGCGAGGTTGACGGACGAACACATAAGCACCGTGCGCATGGCGCCGCTTTTCAATATGACCACGCCGTCGCGGATTGCTTCCACATCCACCAGTTGTTGCGTTGATTGTGCTTGTAATTTCTGCATGAATTATGAAGTATGAATAATGAATTATGAATACGGAATCATGAATTTTGTATTATTAATGATTCCTAATTCAGTATTTCTTATTCATGCGCCGTTGTGAATGGTTTTTGATTTTTTAATTAAGCCGGAAACAATCTTATGGACTGTTACTGTTTGCGACATTACGCTATCAAATTCATGTATTGTAACATAACCGATGTCGCGAGCGATGAAAAGCTGGTTTTGGAGTTCAGTAACGGATCCCTGTGCTATAGAGTAAAAATAAGCCTTTTCGCTATAAGATTGCCGGCTGAAACCTTCCGCAATATTTGATGTTATGGAAACAGAGCATCTTCTCATTTGACTGATCAATCCGAACATTTCTTCTTTGGGAAATTGTTTTGTTGTTTTGTAGATTGTTAATACCAAAATATGCCCCTCTTTCCATGCATTCAAATCCGTAAATAATCTAATTTTTCCCGTTTCCTTATTCATAATTCTTAATTCGTCATTCTTCATTCATGACTCCCTGTACGCGCTTCCCGTTTCCACGGTGCTTTTTTTCGCTTTCAAGTTTCCTTTCCCGATCGCTTTCCCAAATCCTTTTACATGCGTGTCTTCGGCGGGGCTTTCAAATACCACCCTTGCCTGTTCTTCGCGCCGCCACAGATACATGTGCGGCTTTAATGAGTATGCGACAAACGAAGAAAAGAAACGCGAGAATTTCATGCCGTACGGCTTGTAAAACGCGAAAACGGCCGCGCCGATGGTGACAGGCGTTACTATGATAATCATGAGCCAGAATTGTAACACGAAATAAAGCAGAATGCCCGTGCCGAACGGAATGAGCATGATAAAAAACTGCCGCATAGTTACGGGTCCCAAAATCTTATCTTCCACATCTATAAATTGCGGCACCTGGAATTGTTGCATGATAATAAGCTTAAAACTCAAAGTGCAAAGGTCAAAGCGCAAAGCCACAGCTCAAAACGCAAAACTTTCTTAACTTTTTTTGTTTTGCGTTGTAGTTTTAAGTTTTGTGCTTTGCGTGTTGAGCATATGAAACAGCATACCGCTTGCCAATAATTTCTAATTATTCTAATTTCTAATTGACCTAATCAAATCCCAATGTCTAATGTCCAACATATTCACCCGCGAAAACTCAAAGTGCAAAGGTCAAAGCGCAAAGCCACAGCTCAAAACGCAAAACCGGATTATCTTTAAATTGTGCGTTGTCATTTTGAGTTTTGCGCTTTGCGCTTTGAACTTATTATTTATGCTTATCCTTATCCTGAAATTTTGTGTGAATAAAGGTGGGGAGCGGCACGACGGGCTTCATTGCCTGCGATGGCACATCTTGTTTTTCCACTTCCCCCTTCATTTTTGATTCCTGATTCCTGATTCCTGATTCCTGATTCATCTTTTGCGGCGGGGCCGGCTTGGGCGGTTCTTGAATCTTGGGACTTGAATCTTGAATCTCCGGTTTCACATCTTTGGTTTCAAGTTTCGTGTCATGCGTTTCGTGTTTCAAGAATTTCTCCGGTATCGGCACCACATATCTCGGCTTTTGTTCCTGAATTTTGAATCTTGAATTTTGAGCTCCCATTCCTGATTCATTATTCTTGATTCCTAATTCCTGCCTGGCAAAGCCGGGCGATTGCACGGTCGGCGTTTGAATGGTCGGCGGGTACAGTTTTTTCAGTTCCAGCCGCACTCCGCTGAATATCTCCGTATCAATATCATGCGCGACATGCTGTGCCTTCAATTCTTCCACCCCCGTTTCTTTTTGAATTTCAGACGCGAAGTTTTCTGGACGGAGATAGCCGAGAAGAATACGGCCGGTAAGCGTGGCAACTGTAGAAATAAAATCCTCCCCCACATCCCTTAATTGGCAGGTTTTTCCTATCGTATCGGCAGTTCGTTCTGAAAAAACAGCATCTTGCAATGTGTCCGGCAAGGATTGAAATCTCTTTGTAAGTTGTTCTCTTGATATGATATTCATAGCTAAATAACTAAGTCGTGCGCCCTGCATTACTCATTATTTTCCTCTTCTTCTTCTGCCTCTTCCTCTTTTGTTTTGTAGCCCTTTTTCTTCTTCCAATCCGCAAGCTCTTCTTCCAATTTTGACTCCGCTTTTGACTCCGCGGTATTGGATTGTGTTTTGCCCGGTTTGGCTCCTTTGGCGGCTCGTTCTAGATTGATTATGAGTTTACTATAATCTTCTCCTAAAAAGTCCTGAGCCGCTGTTTTCTTTAGCCAGCTACGGAGTGCATTATTTTTTTGGTTCATAAACTCTCCTGTGATAATAGGATCCTCCCCCATATCTTTCATATATTTTTTAAATGTATCCATAATAACCCTATTGCCGCTTCTCTGCGCTTGTTTGAATCTTTCTTGAGTGAGCCCCCCGTATTTTACTAACTTTCTTGTAAACTTATCGTCTACCATGGATTGATCAAAATCTTCTTTTCCGAAATCAATCTTGCGGTAAAGATCCTCAAGTTTTCGTTCATGAATTTCTTTCATTTTTTTACCTGTATCCGGGTCTATCCTGTTGGGGTCAGTATATACTCCCTTTCCGTTATTCGCTTCCGAATTAAACCCGTATTTCTCATTCAAGGCCTCCTCCGCGATGGTGAGGTCGGACTGATCTATCGCTTTTACCGTCGCTATGTCATTTACTTTCTTTGCTTGTGCTCGCGCGGTGCGTTTTAACGCCGTCATAGCTTTAGAATCCACAATTCCTTCCGCGTCCCTTATCTTAAATGTCTTATTCTTTTCAGCAAGTATTATCATCTTGCCCACTTTCGCGCGCTGATCAAGCGTGCCTTTACTGTAGCTTTGTATTAAATTGGTAGCCACCTCTTCCGACCCATTGCTTACAAGGTTTTGCTCTTCTTTCGTCAGTTCGGCGGCTTCTGTTTTTGCGGTGCGCAGTTTTGTGGCGACACCAGCGATTCCTTTTGCTATATATCCTCCAGCAAAAGGTACTTTCGCGGCGAGCCGTATGGCACCTTTCGTCCCATATTTTCCAAGTTTATCGTCAAGTTTTCCAAAGGCTTTATTGCGCAAAATCTTCGTCTTCCCCCGCACGGCGGTTTCCACCGCGGCAAGCGCGCCGGCGGTTGCAATGCCCATTTTCTGCGCCGCGACCAAGCTTCCCCCCATAAATGTCCACGCGATGAGGTAGGTGAATACCATATTGAAAAATGGGCTGTCTTCCGCGCCGGCGGTTGCCGTTTTGAAATCAGAAGCGACATTTGCTGATAATACGAGCAGTGATAAATAAAGGAAAAAAGAAGCCGCCGGCGCGAACATTACCCATTTAAAAAAGCTGTCTTTCCATGTGCCGAAGTATTTGCTTGTCGGAGGGAACGCGTAGGCGACTAATACTATGGGAAGAATAACCAACAGTACATATAAATATCCGAGCCGGGTAAGAAACATAAAAAACAGGGCAAAAAAGACGGAGATGGTGCCGAGTATAAAGTAAATGGCGAAAATTATAGTGGTAAGCGGCGCGAGCGCGGATGATAGTGTGTTTGCTACCCCGCTCGCGGATGCGACATTATCAAAAATACGAGCAAAACCAAGGCTTTTTGCGATTTTTTGAGTGAAGGCGCATGATTGCCCGTTAAGAAGTTCCGTAACCCCGCAGTTTTCACTCACTTTACTTAAGAAGAATCCCGTAAACACATTAGCAAAGTCAATCAAGATGCCTGCGATAGGCAAGCTGAAATTAATCAACAGCGCGACGAGTAAAAGAGTCGGCAGGGCTTTTTTAACTCCGAACGAGTTGAACAGAATAAAGTCCAACGCGATGCCATGGAGGATGAGAATAAAAAACATATTGGCGAAATCGCGCGTGACGGTCCACCCGATTTGCACCACGGAAGAAGTGATGATGGGACTGGGCGCAATGACCCAATTTACCGCTGTTCCTAATCCGGCAAGCAACCACGCAAGCGGCGTGAGTACGACAGTGTATAGTGCCCATGGAACAAATAAAATCAAAGCGGCGCCAACTGTTAATCCGGTGAATAGTGCTATCGTTGCTGATATCGGTTCAAACGCCATAGCCGGCCGTACAGGCATAAGCAGAATCACCAACACCGCAAGCGCCCGCCATATCTTTGCCTGTTTAGAGGTTGAACCTCTAAACAGCGTTTTTGTTATATTTTTAATCATCGCTATTTGTCTTCATATTTCGGATTGATTTTGTTGCATATGTATTTTCAAGAATATTACAGGGTAAGTTCTTTCCACGCGCCGTCTTTATATTGCGGATTTATTTTTCCGCACACAAACATCCCCGCAAGCTGACCAAGATTCATATTGTATTTTATAATGCCCTTCCTGCATTCATCCGCCGCCGCCCGAACCGCTTTTCTGTACTTTCGCATTGCTTTTTTCTTTTTCCGCTTATTTATAAAATATGCTACCGCAATAATAACTATTGCCGCAGGTCCCAGCACGGCGGCGGACGCTATTGCCGCTCCCATGAGCGCCGCGCCGCCTATGATGAGTCCGCCCACCGCCGCGCCTGCAATGGCGCTGTACAGCGCGGTTTGACCTGTGGTGAAGCTCCACAAGCTCCCCACATCCACAGGCATGCCAACGCAGGAATTTGCCTGATTATATCCTTCTTCCAATACGCTAAGGCGCTCAAGTAAATCCTCAATATTTGTTTTTTGGCTTTGCGTGCTTCCCATAAAATCGGAGAACTCCTGCTTGATGGCCTGCACTTCTTCCGTCATCAGCGCGAAGTTTTTTTGCAGTTCAGAAAGTTTAGTTCTTGCATCCGTATAGATGTGTTGCCCCCCCGAAAGCGTGCAGAAGTTTTTTTCGGCGCCTTGGCAATTCGCAAGATTTCTTTGAGACGGCGGAGTAAGCGGATCGGTAAGAGTGAAAATACCGGTATAGAGTTTATACGCATCCGTAAGAACGGCTTTTACTCTGCGGTTTAAATCCTGCTCCGGAGTTACCGCGCCCCCTGCTCCGCTGGTGAGGTATGAGGTGATTTGCTGTGCGAATTCTTCGGTGGAGGTATCAATGCCGATGAAGTTGCTCAATTGCCTTATTTTGTATGCGCCGGACGCGATAATGCCGCCGCTATCTTGCATGGAAAGGTCGCCGCTTCCAAGCCATTGATCAATCCTGGCGCTTCCGGCGGGAAACGCATCCCGCCCGTCAATCTGCATGACATATGTTTTGTCCTCTATTAATCTTGGATTAAATACGGCAAGCGGTCGAAATTCCTTTTCTAATTTGACCACGCTGTTCAGATCGCGCGCGTACTCAACGAATTTGGAAAGGCGGTACTGCGCGTCTTCTTTTGCCCGCTCCAATTGTTCCTCAACTCGCTTGAGAAATACCTCTTTTAGTTTATCGGCAACCTGATTTGTAATATCTTCAAATACATCATCAAGTTCTTTGCTGATGACGGGATACGCTTCTTTGGCGGTGGTGTAATCGTACGCTTCAATAAGCGTTTGTATGTGCAGATTTTTAGTATTCGTATCATTCAGCCATGTCTGTATTTTCTCGTGGCCGGGGAGAGTAATGGTTATCGTATCTGCGCCCGACAACGCGGAGGGAAAAAGAAATACATTTGCTTTCCCGGGGAGAGCGATTTGGCGGGGCGTACCGACTTGCAGTTGTTCCAAAATTTGCCGCAAACGGATAAGTTTAGCGATGTTTTTATCGGGCGGCAGGGATTGTAATTGCGTCGTCATTTCTTCCAGATTGAGCACGCCGGCCAGCGCGGAGCTTTTTGCGTTATTAAACGGATTGGTGGCGAAGCCGGTGGTCAAACCATTTGGCGATGCAATATCATCGGGCTCAAATACGAACTTTCGCGCCATATTATATTCTCCGCTTGCTAAAGGGGGGCATTTCATGTAAGGAGAAAAGAGCTCCGGAGAGGATGTGGCGGATGGCATAATAATAGGGCATCGCTTGCCGATGAGCGCGAGCCGTATATTTTGCTCTTCAGGACTTAATATCTTGAAATCCTTATCTACGCTTTCAAGCGAGTTTTCATCGTGTAATCCGGCAAAGAGTTGCTGATATATCTGGGCGATATTGTTGTATGCGGCGAGCACATCGCTGACTGACCCTCTGTATTTTTCTTCGCGTTCGTCAATCTCAAGTATGCCGTTATTGTTTCTGTCAACATTGGCGATAATGCCGTCGGGAGGCGCGTTTAAATCGCGGTCGTTATAAAGCGGATTTGACGGACTATTATCTATAAGGTCATCATCCGGTACCGTGCCGGTCTGTTGCGCTAAAGAAGAGTCGTAGTATTTAATATCTTTGACGGCAGGACCGTAATTATATCCTTTAATAACGCGTAATTTTTCCATGAGCTCTTGCGTTTGTTCCAGAAGTTCGGGATAAAAAGAAGAAGGAGGAAGCCAATACAAATCCGGATCTGTGTTGGTTACCTGGCCTTTACCCCATCTTGCATTGGGGATTAATACGCCCTGCGCATCATAGATAGGATAGCTCGGGATGGGAGGGTATGTGATATTTTCCCGGATATTCATAAGAGTTACCGACCCTTTTTCATATACAGGGCTCAAATATTTTTCAAAGAACGGAAGGGATTCGCTTTGCGGATGGATGATCCCCGGCGTCAAGATAATGTCGCCTTGCGGGTATACTTCGGCATGGCCGGGAGACAAGGTAAATAATTTTTTGAAAGCGGGCATATCAGTTATGCTTGCGACATTCGCGAGGTTGAATGTGGCTTGGTTCGGGTCCGTCACGGTTTCTCTGCTAAACCCGCTGATAATGGTTTCAAATATGCTTGGCGTGGTTCCTATGGAAATATCAGCCCCGCCGTTATACACGGATTCGCGTATGAATCTATTCGCCGTCCCGCTCCTGTTTTCCGGTCGTGCGGCCGAATCGTCAAATGCCTCGGTAATGCGAATGGCGAGTTCGGGAGCGGGGTCCGCATCAAAATTATAAGTCACCCACCTATGACCAATCACTATATCATCATGCCACGGTGGTAGATCCAGCGTGGTGCCGCACCTGCCAACGATGTCATTCACCCATGATGCGGGGCAGTCGCTTGCCGTTGCCATAGCGTTTCCCATAGTTGCCAAGAAAGTTGGATTCATGGGTACATCCATAGTGACAGTAAGCGGGGTTGTGTTGGCAAGGAAGACCTCTTGATGGTACGCGCCGCACCACTGCGCCTGTTCATAAAATATTTTACCGGCAGGATAGGTGGTGGTTGCTTCGTTTCTTTCGTCGGGGGTTCCTATATTGGCAATAAAAGGGGCCTCCCTCACCTCGGTGGTGATAAACTGATCTCCTGCATCGTATGCCCCGCTCTCATTTATGTCTTCGTATACTTTGCCGTTGCCTAATTGTCTGACTGTGTGTGTTCTTATGGGTTTGTATGTTAAAGCTCTGATCCTATCCCGTTCCACCCCATATACCTTATAATTTAATCCAAGCAGATTTTCTTTTATGCCTGCATCTTTGTCATCATCGGCGAAATTGGTCACACCCATATTTCCACCGTGTCTGTTGAATACCTGATTTTGAACATCAGTTGGGTTTGTGGTGGCAAATATTTTTTCAAATTCTCCGCGGTTAATCGGTATCCTTCCTAATACTCTGTTGCTTGATGTGATTACCTCCGTAATGGCACTGATGAATATGCTGAATTCAAGAAGCGCGTCAAGCAAAAATGAACGGAAATCCTTCATGGAGCCGGAGAGCGCTCCCGTCGCGCTGGCAAGCTGGGCGTTTTCGGCAAGCGCGTCCGTGGGCTGTCTTCGCGCTTTGCGCGGCTTGCTTGCGCGAGCGAGCGCGCCGGAAATAAGCCCACTTTCTTTTTTGAGCATAAGATTAAGCGTCGCCGAGGCGATAGCGAGTACATACGGTTTGAGCACGCTCCCTGCGCCCGTACCGAGTTTTTCGGTCATGCCTATTATGGATTGCTCTAATCTTTCGTATGGGGCAAGCAACGCTTTGTTTGCAAGATTTGATATCTGTTCGGCAGGCGTAACCGTTTTGCATTCAAACAATCCTCCGTTTGCGCCCCAATATCCTTTGAATTCTTCCGGGTTGTATCCTTTAAATAATCCTCCCGGATCGTTTATAACTTCTTCCGCCGTTTTTCCTATAAATTTTGAGTCAAAATCCTCACTTCCTTTTCTCCCTTGAGTCATGGTGCATTTTTCCTGCGCGAGGAATCCCTTACTGATGTTAAGCTTCGCCACCGCCGCCGCGCTTTTTTCCGCTTTTATTTTTTCCAATTCTTCCATGGCAATCAGTGTTTGTCCGATGCGATTATTCGGTTTTTCAGTGAGCTGGATAAATGCCGTCCATCCGCCGTTCGTAAAGTCCTCTTTGAATTTGCGCAATCCGTCTGCCATGCCAGAGAAAGTACAGCTCACTTTTTCGTCAAAAGTCGGGACCGCGAACGGACCGGTAAGCGCTATTTTCAGCTTGCCTTTCAAAAAGCTTGCGTCGCAGAGCGATTTAGGGTCCACATTCAAAATAGCGCCAGCTAAAACGCCGCCCGCTTCGTCGGCCGCATCCGTGAGGAATTTCCCGGGGTCTTGCAAGACGCGTATCTTTCCCTTTCCGCCGCCGTTAATCCACACCACGATGTCGTTGGTGATTTTGGCAAGCATTTGGTGCATAAGAATGAGGAATAAGGAAGAAACAATTTCGGCGATGACGCCGTGTGAGGATTTGAATTGGTCCCACATACGATACGCGACTTCCTGCAGATCTTTTGCTTTTTCATATACTTTTTCTAAAAACCCATAACCCAGTTTGTTATAGACTT
>CAZRNH010000006.1:0-12535 GCA_964601445.1 uncultured Candidatus Saccharibacteria bacterium | reverse complement strand
TGGGAGATTCAAATGGCGTGATAATAAGAGTGGGGTTTGAGGGTTCTTTTTGACCTCCGCATATACCGGTTTTTGTGACTTGATCTAATATAACACAGGACTGACCGCGGCCGCATACTGTCTCTGCATTTCCTTCGCCGCATATTTTTTGTCTGGATAAATCAACTTGCGCGGCGGGAAAATGTATCGGCAAAAGAAAAAACAGCAATAAAAATATAATTATCGCACCCGACGCGTTTTTGTTCATATTCATAATTCTTGATTCTTTTTTATGTTCCATGTTCCATGCTTCATGCTCTATGATTATATCCCCAACAGCGCCCTCGTAATCCCCACGATGCCGAAGGAAAGCACCGCGACGCCCACGCCTATGGTGGTGTAGATGAGATACGACTTCGCCGCGTTCAGCCGTTTCTCGTCGCCTAAAGAAGTGATGTACAGAAACGCCGCGCGCAGGCCCGACAGCACCGCAAGCAGGCCAATGAGCCACGCGAACCACGAGAGCAAGGCAAGGATGATGGCCAGCAAACTGCAATCGCCCGCGGGCGTGATGGCGCTTCCGTGGAACGCATAGCCAAGCGTGTTGCATTCGCCGCCTCCTCCTGAAATGGTGGGGTCGCCGTAAATATTACACAACGGACTTAATGGAAACCTATCGCAAAAATTATCCGGACCACATAAAGGATCGGCTGGATATAATTCACAATAAGGGTCGCGACGACATGAGTTGGTTGTAGCGTTATATACAGTTCCGAAAGGACAAGGACAAATGCCTGTTGCGGGACACTGCCCTCCATTCACGCAACTTGTTCCGGAACAAGGCACATCGCATTGATTGGTAACCTGATTCCACACGGTACCTAAGGGACAAGGAGGGCATTGACCGTTCGCAGGGCATAACGCGCCATTGGGGCAGATGGTACCAGGGACACATCCTCTTTCCACATCAAACGGTATGGAACAGAGGGAGGAGTATCTGTTCAGGGCAGAGTCATAACACTGCGCGTAGTAGGCGTTGCGCCCGTCAGCGGTGGGAACGACGACAGAGTGCGAGAGGGCGGCGGACGCGTCTTTGTATGTCATGTTTGCGTATGATGCGGTGGAAGACGCGTCGTAGTTGCACAGCTGGGAGGTTGTGGTGGTAAGGCCAATGGCGTAAGAAGATGTCCCTGCCGGAAGATTCGGCGGGGTCCGTGGAGTTGCGCCTGTACAGCGCGGGATGCACGAAATGGCGCCGGTTGCCGAAGTGCCGCAGGTGCCGCTCGCGCCGCCGGCAGTCGTGCAGGTTGCGCCGATATTGGAAGAGGAACAGCCCACATCAAACGGTATGGAACAGAGGGAGGAGTATCTGTTCAGGGCAGAGTCATAACACTGCGCGTAGTAGGCGTTGCGCCCGTCAGCGGTGGGAACGACGACAGAGTGCGAGAGGGCGGCGGACGCGTCTTTGTATGTCATGTTTGCGTATGATGCGGTGGAAGACGCGTCGTAGTTGCACAGCTGGGAGGTTGTGGTGGTAAGGCCAATGGCGTAAGAAGATGTCCCTGCCGGAAGATTCGGCGGGGTCCGTGGAGTTGCGCCTGTACAGCGCGGGATGCACGAAATGGCGCCGGTTGCGGTGGTTAAACTAAGATTTGCCTGCGTGGTATCTGACGGCAATACGCCGGAGGGAATCGCGCCGTCGCACTCGGGCGGCTCACATCGGCCGTTGATGCACTGCGACCCCGCCGCACACTGAAACTGCGAATTACACAATGAGACGCTGAACGGAATCTGACAAACAGGAGCAACGATATTTGGCGCCGCGGTTGCTTGGCACCGCGCATAACGCGTATCATTGCCAAGCACAAGCGAGGAACCGGAAAGAAACGAGGAATGCGCAATACCCCCCGTGGCAGTAAATGCCGTTACGCCCGCACAGCTTTGTATATTCGCATTACACGCCTGCGCGGCGGCATAATCGGCAACATACACGCATGTGGACGCGATATTCGTGCTCATACTCATCGCGGTACCCGTAGTCAGCGCCGCATACGGCAGAGCTCCTTGCGGCAAAGCATCGGCGCATACAGGCGCCTCACAAAAACTATTGATGCATGAAAAGCCCGCATCACACTGCGCATTGTTTGTGCAAGGCGTGCCGACCGTAAGCGGCACCGCGCACGCGCTTTCCGTCGGATTAGTAAGCGCATTTTGGCATTTTACATAAAGCGTATTTTTACCGGTAAAGAGTCCCGCGGCGATTGCGGAATGATTCAGTAAATCAGCAGTAGCAGTAAGCGTGCCGGGCATAGCAGAAAATGGAAGATTTAATCTTGCATTAAACGCGCCGGGCCGCAACTCATAACGGCATGCCGCGGTTTGAGTTGTTTTAATATTTATGGGCGCGCTTGGCGTGCCATATGGCACATTGTGAACCGCAGTAGTATCCGCACAAGAAAGTTTCGGCGAAACGCATACACCCGCGTTGCACACTAAATTGCCTGAACAGGAAGTGGCACAAGTAAGCGTACACTGCTCTCCGCTCGCGCAACTTTGATTGTTTTGGCATTGCGGGTAACAGGTGCCGTTGAGGCAAATGTCGCCGGGGGCGCAATCGGAACTGGTGTTGCATGGGGAAAGACCGCTTCCTCCCGCGCCAAGAGCGAATCCCGGCAAAAGCGCGTCGGGGTTCAGCAGACACTGCACGAAATTTTTGCCCGCAGTTGCCGGAGTAATCGCGCCGGGACACACAATAGCTCCTTCGGGATTGGGCTCATACACGCACCCTGTCCCCTGATATTCGCATCGTGCGGGAGTTGCGCTCGTGTTGCATGTGGCAACGGCAAGCGGATGACTAGTACAATTTGCCGGTGTTGCGCACGATTCCGCCGTCACGCTCACGAAAGTACAATCCACCTTGCCGTCGGCAAAATAATAACAACCGTCAATCGCACTGCAATTATATTCTTTTATATTATTACCCTTATTCACCACTTCGCACCCCTCGGGAATGCCGGCATGCGCGGGTTTTTGTTTCGTCGGTTTTGCGCGCGGAAGACAGTTTGCTTTTCTCGCCGCCGCGGACGCGCTTGCCGCCTGATTTCCGTAATACACGCACCCCGTGCCGCCTTCAAATTCGTTTACGCAATTCGCCACGCTGTTGCCAAGCGGATTGTGCGCGCCGGCGGCAACCGCACTGCCATCGGCGTTATAATTGTAATACAAACAGCCGTTGATGCCTTCGCAGTTATTGGGCGCGTTTACCGTCGGCTGGGTGCACGCCTGCCCGTCCGGCTGAACGCCAAGCGGCATTTTCGGCATGGGGCTCGGCGCGGCAAACACATATAAACCCGCAAGCCCCGCGCCGGCAAGGCCCGGCCCGTACGCGCAGTCATACACATAGTTGCACGATCCGTTTGAGCATATACCGTCTCCGCCGGCACACTCATTATCGGTCGCGCACACCGCGCCGTTTTGGTACAGACACCGCGCGTATTCGCATCGGCCGCTTTGCGTATTGCATACTCCGCCGTTCAGCCCTTCGGCGCAATCCGTATTCGTCAAGCAATTTCCCGCAGGCACAGCGGGAGTTCTTGCCTCTATATAGCACTGGACGGGCACCGATCCGGCGGAAAGCGCGCACACGTTTTTAACGGCCGGGCAAATCCCGCTGGCGGGACACGCCGCGCCGTCGGGGCACTGGGAACCCGCTTTGCACGCAGTCGCCTGCGCACACCTTCCGTCCGCCGGACACGCCGAATTATCAGGACATCGTTCTCCTGCCGCACAATCGGTGCCAAGACACTGATATTCCGCTCCGCATTGTGAACTGGAAAGACACTGGTAACATTGCGTCCCCGTTCCCGACTGCGCAGGCCCGCACACCGGCGCCGCGGCCGCGCACACCGGCTCGCATACATACGGGCCGGTTACGGTAATGGTCTGCGTCACGCTCGCAGTCGTCTGCGCAAGCGCATCCGTTACCGTCAGCGTGATGACATACGCGCCCCTTGGCACATAAATATGCGCGGCGCCGCTTGTGCTCGCGCTGTCCACAGGCAATCCGTCTCCCCAATCCCAACGATAATTGCCAATATAGCTTCCGGTAATGCGGGAACGACTTTGAGAAGCATCCACGGTAACATACAGCGGACCAGGCCCGCTCATATCTTGGGGAGTCACCACCTGAAAACTTGCGTACGGCAAACGCGGATGCGCCGTAATAATGCGGCTGGCGGTCGGCGGAGCGGATAAAGAAGTCATCGCGCCGGTCAATACGGAAATAAGATTATGCTGGACAGTTAAAGCGAGCGTGTACTCCTGCGTTGATATTAAATCATGGTCATACACATGTGAGGGAGTCGCTCCTCCATTATCGGCAAGCGCGCCATCGCCCCAATTCCAATTATATTGAGATGCGTTCGCGCTCGCGAGCGCGTTTGTTTCCACGGTGAATGGCGCGTATTCTTCCTGCGGATTCACGGTAAAACTCGCGGATACCGGATACACGCAATAATTACGGCCATCCGAAAACGCGGCGGCAACCAAACCGGGAGTAGTGCATGAACCGTCCGCCTTCACCGGCTCGTCCACGCCGCCTGAAGCGACGCATAACCCATTCGCGATGCTGTTATTGTTATAACAGGTGCCGTCCGTGAGAGGCGGCTGGCCCACGCCGCCTGAAGGAATACATATTCCTCCCGCACAATTTTGAAGATTATCGCAGGTGCCATTAAAATAACACGCGTCTCCAATCCCGCCCACATCGTTTGCGTTATGACAAATCGTATCTACTCCCGCAATAAGAGCTCCGGAACAACCGCCGGTAGAGCTTGCCGGAATAACGCTCCACATTTCTTGCGCGGAATCGGAGGGATAGCAAATCACGCTCCTTCTCCTAAATTCAGTCTCTCGATTATTAGCCGGGCCACAGTCGCCAGTATTCCGGTCCATAGTATCTTGACAAGGGCTGAAATTAGTAGGGCTGAAATCATCGTCGGCGGCACATGTAAAGCGCTCATTTCCTGCGCCATTACATGTATCTCTCCTGCTACTGTTAGTAGTACACCAGCTAGACGATCCGCCATAAAAATCGTCAGGATAGCAATTCACCTGCCGCTGTTGAACTCCAAACACATCAGTGCAGGAAAAAATTTGTGAACCATTTAAAACAACTCCCTCGCCGCAGGTAAAAGAACTGCCGCTCCCCGAGCCGAATTGCGCGCCATTATCGTTGCCAGGACAAGTATCATCTGTAATCCCATCGCCATTATGCACCGCTAAAGACGCGGGAGAAAACGCCGCAATAAAAAACAGCGCCGCTATCCACACGAAAAACAACCCTATCCATTTTCTCTTATATAAGGGCATTTTTATCGTTTCTTTATCCATAATTTCTGCTCATTATCGGCATATTTTTTTAACTATATCGCAGGTCGGCGCGGGCGCCGCCAACTAACCATAGCTATCATTATACCACGCCAAAAAAAGTCCGCCAACGAAGAACAGGACTGCGCTAAAATAATACTTTAATTTTTGAGATGGATTCTAGTAAGTTTTGGATGTTCTTCGTTCCACCCAAAGTATATGAATAAAATGCTCGTGTGAATGAATTTCGTAAAAAAATCTATATGAACCGATTCTTCTTCGCCAAAGACGCTTCCCGCCCTTTATTTTTTCCGCGTCTCCATAGAAGGGATCGGAAGGTAAAATTTCCATCGCTTCTAAAATTTTTCTGGCATACCCCTTGGGAATCTTTGATAAATCCTTATAAACATCCGGATCAATTTTTAATACCCAACTTTTGTTTAAGTTCATAAAGAGTAAAATATGCGTTCTTCGCCAAATTTTCTCTTGATTTTTTCAGTCTTTTTCTTTGCACAGCGGTCAATTCTAATCCTTTGTCTTCTTTTAAGTGAAAACGCACAAACGCCTCGTATTCTTCGCGCGGAACAGCTATCAATTCTTCGCCTTTTGTTATTTTTTTTGGAATGGTGATGGTAGTCATTTTTTTATCATATCACCTTGTTAAAAAATTACAATACTTTAGATTACGAAACGATATTCTTGTACGCTTCTCTTTTGCATATTCTTTTAACCGCATTTTTTCATCATAAAATACATATTTTTTTCACCATATCGCACATCGGCGTAGGCGGCATCTACTTATTATCGCCGGCCAAATGCGTTATTACCAATTCGCAATAGCGCTGATAATCTTTCATATCATCCGATAAATCCTCAAACAACATCGGCACGTCAATGCTCTCATACGCATGAACGAGCCGGTTTCGCAGACCAGTTGACTGAGCGATTTTTTCCGCGAAATCTCTCGGAAATATTTTTAAATCAGCGAGTTTAATAAAGGACTCAAAATAATCTTTGGGCGGCACAGCGCCGCGCGCCATGATGATATGATTATTCACATCTACCGCCGCGTCAACAATCAACTGAAGGTCTCTTTCGGCGGTTCTCACATTTCTGACGTCCCCGACAAAATCGTCGTAGGAAAGAACAGCCAGCGGTTTCAGCTCTTCAAGATAGCTTAAAATATTTTCTACTTTCCTTTTGATGAGATCCTCATCCTGATCAGGCATATAGTTTTTGCTTAATATAGCGGTCTTGAAGCTTGAAAAACTTCCGATGATCCATGCGTCGTTTGAGCGCGTACGATTTCAGCCGCAAAAATGCGCCGTAATCCCCATGGAGAAGCCGCGCGTTATACACCGCGTGATACAACAGCAAAGGGTCGGCATGGCAAAGTTCGGTGATATCTATCTCACTGCTTGGCACGCCAAAAATACGCGCAAAATCTGATACCAGTTTGGCATATTCTGCCTTTGACTTTTTCTTCGGAGCAAGAATGGCGATATCAACATCGCTGGCGACCACAGCCCTTCCCGTGAACTGGGAACCAAAAAGCAAAACATGGCTGATGCCATATTTTTTAGCAATGACCGATAGCTCGTTTGTTTGAGATTGTGTGATATGCATACCGCAATATTAGCATAAAAAAAGTGTTTTAAACAACCGCGATAAAGCAATGCTCATTAATAATGTTTCATTGCATTTATCGGCATATCTTTTTAACTATATCGCAGGTCGGAGTAGGCGGCGCGCCCGCGTCTTGTAATATCATATCACATTAAAGAATAGTTGTTAAGAAAATTTATCATGCGGATTTGACTTTTCCATCGCGCGAGGTATGATAGAGGCATGAAACGCGAGACAATTTTGCATTATTATGCGGTTTTTGACCCCGCGCAGGAAGGCGGGTTTAATGTGTCATTTCCATCTTTCCCGGGTTGCGTAACTTTCGGACGGACATTTGAACAGGCGAAAGAAAAATCCATTGAAGCGCTGGAGCTTTGGCTGGAAGAACTGAAGGAACAGAAGCGCGAGATGCCGCGCGGCGCCGATCACCCTATTGTGTACGAAATACCGGTCAGGGCGCCCTACAAAAAACGAATGAAAGCGTATGCGTCCTCTTAACGCGCGGAAGCTTATCCGCGTACTTCAAGAAAACGGATTTATCCTCTCAAGGCAAAAAGGCAGCCACATGATTTTCAAAAATTCGGAATCAGGCATCATTGTGCCGGTTCCTTTGCATGGCAGATCAAAGCCAATCCCGATTGGCACTTTTCTTGCAATAATGAAACAATCAAAAATTCTGCCGAAAAAGTTTAAAGCGAAATAGTTGAACTTCCAAATTCCTGCTCATTATCGGCATATCTTTTTAACTATATCGCAGGTCGGCGTAGGCGGCGCGCAATCGGCGTTGCTATCGCATGACGGGGTGCATACATCAAAGAAATATGGAAGGTTGTTGCGGATGAAGTTTTGATTGACTAAGCACAGATACGGACCGGGGGGACCGGAAACGAACGCCGCGGCGCCGATAGAAAACGCGATGTCATAGTCAACGATATTGGCATTGCCCGACAGAGCATCCTTACAGCGGATATGATACATGTGCGTATTATTCGCCGCGGGGTCCGCGCCGCCAAGACCAACAAGCCGCACTGAATGGCTTAGACCGCCCGTGGGAGTAAATTGATTCGCCCCGCTTGCGCCGTAGGCGGTATCGGCAATGGCCGCATACTGGCAAGTCGCGTTCACATCGGTGGTAACGCTCATATTCACCGATGTCGTACCGAAAGGGAAAGTAACCGGCTGAACGGATGAACTGACAAGAGCGCCGTCAAGCGAGGTTACCGAGCCGTTATCAATCAAAGGTGCGGGACATATGCCGCTTGCGGGACATTCGGTGTTATTGAAACATGAAAACTCGCCGGGCGTACAAAAACCGACATTAAGCGCGCAGATGCCGTTGGGCGCGCAGATAATATTCAAGCCCGCGCAATCCTCGTCCCTCGTGCACGCGGCGATGCAGATTCCCGCGGTTGCCGGAGGCGGAGGAGGCGGAGGCGGAACGCTTGAAACCGTTACGATAAAAGGAAGAGTGGCGCTTGTACCGCCTTGATTGTCCGTTACCCGCAAAGTTATACCGTAAGTCCCCGGCGTAGTATAAGTGTGCACTGCAGATAAAGTTCCTGTAGTTACCGGCGATGAAGAACCCCAATTCCACTGCGTAAGAGCATTATTAATAGTGCCGTCCGCATCGTTGGCCGTACCGACCACAGACACGGTAAGAGGCGCGGTGCCGGAAATGGGAAGTACGGTAAACGACGCGGTTGGCAGTATATTTGGCGCGGACGCGACGGAAAATGAAATAGCGGCGACGCTTACATTACCCGCCGGATCATCCTGACAGCGGACAAAATACTGATAGGCAGCGCCGTTGGCAAGTCCGGTAAGCGCGGCGGAATGATGCGTTGCGGCGGACCCCATGATTCCGGTCATGGACGCAAATGGGATATCGGTGTTTTGATTATAACGGCAATACGCAATTTCATTCGTATCCACGGAAAGCGTCGCCGTTTGAGTGCCTACCGCCAATATGCCCGCGGGCTGGCCGTTTGAAATAACAGGAGGGATGGTATCCGGCACCACCGTTGGAGCCGACACGGAAAATAACACGCCGAAGTCAGCGGAAGTATTTCCGGCGCCATCTCTGCATTTTATAAAATAAGCGTAGGCGGTATTGTCGGCAAGTTCGGTAAGCGGATGTGCGTGATTGGCGCCGCCGGTAGTTGAAAACAGAGTCATTGAGGTAAATGCCTGCCCCTCCAAAAGCGAGTATCTGCAGGTCGCCGATTCATTAGTCGTGCCGCCAAGCGTCGCCGTTTGAGTGCCTGCGGGAAGCGTAGCGGAAGGAGAAGTAGGAGTAAATATCGGCGGCGCGGCGTCGGGAGCCGCGGGGGTAACAAGTGAAATACTGTTTGACGCGGTTCTGTTTCCGGCGGCGTCCACCGCTTCCACGCGGAATACATAGGCGGTCGCAGGGGAAAGACCGGGATTATTATATGTCACTACGGATGAGCCGACTACAGCTATGCTTGCGTTATCTCTAAATACCTCGTACGCGGCAATACCGACATTATCTACAGCCGCTGTCCATGAGAGATTTATCTGGCTTGAAGAAATTGCCGTTCCGGAAAGTACGGGGGCGACCGAAGGCGGAGCAGTATCAACGGGCGTGAAGGTAACTGCGGTTGCCTGCGCGGAAAAACCGGAAAGGTTTGCGGGCGCCGCCGTATCATAAGCGCGAACGCGGTAGGTATAACTGGTCGCGGGAGTAAGGCCGGTGTCGCTGTACCCTGCGACGGGAGAGGTCGCTATCTGCGCAAAACCGGCGCACCCAACGCCCGCGCACCGTTCTATGCGGTATCCGGCGACGCCTCCCGCGTCGGTGGAAGCGCCCCATGAAAGATTGATTTGGGAGGTAGAAATCGCGGCGGCGGAAAGAGAGGTTGGATTGGTGGGGGGGGTGGTATCCGCAGAAAAAGTAGTCGCGGTCACATATTGATTGGAACCGGATTTATTCCCTGCTATATCCACTGCAAGAACCCAAAAACCATATGTCGTATTAGGGAAAAGATTAGTATAAGGAAGCAAGGTCGCAGTAGTGATAATTATTGGCAGAATAAATCCTCCTCCATTAGGTCTATCAGGATGTACTTCGTACGCGACGGCTGGGCTAGGCGACGCCACCCATGAAAAATTTATCTGCGAAGCGGATATGGGAATCGCCTGTAGTCCCGTTACTGGAGGCATGGCGGGCAATATAGTCTGAATACAATTATCAAACACCCAACCGGCATACTGCCCGCTTGCGTTGGACGGATTGGTCCCAAGCCACTTGCAGGTATAGTAATCCGTAGTGGGATTAGCCGGTCTACGGCAAAAAAGACCGTTAGTGGAAGTTTCTTCGCACCGGTACTGTACGCACCCCGGGCCCGGCGTACAAGCAGTGGAAGGCAAAGGTGTACCGCCGTCGAGGGAACAAAAAAACTGGCCCGATTTCGGAGGAGGCCCCATATCATAAGGGAGGGTGCCTAAGATATTCGTGTTCGCGGCATCATATGCCTCACTTTGTCCGTTGAGGGGGCCCTCGCATGTAAGCGCAGGAATTGTTGCCCATGCCACGGAAGGGATGGCAAGATTCCACGCCGCGACCGCAAGGAAAAAAAAGATTGGCGCAACCCCCGAAATTTTCACTCGCATCGTCATTGGGAAGTTCTTAATAATGAATTTATTTTTGCTTCAGCCGCTTGAAGCGTTTGACTGAACGGCTGGTCGGCAGTAATTTGCGCCTCTATCATTTCCGTAAATCCATCGCGAATAACCTTCTCGTTTAATTGCGGCCATGCTATTGCGGAAAGCGCCTGATCGGCGAATACTTTCATCTTTTCGTCTTTTTGCTGATTCGCGATAAACCGCTTCTGCGCCGCTGGCTTTTCCGTGAGAGCAAGATAATACTCATTCTGCGCCGGCAGGGTTAAAAATTTAATAAATTCCCACGCCGCGCGCGAATTTTTTGTATTTTTATATACGCCGAATGCCCAATAATCCGGATAATTTTTCCGAAAAGCGGACCCTTTGACTTGCGGCAGAGGCGCTACGGCAAATTTCATTTTCGGAGATTTTTTCAACAGGCGGGCGCGCGCGGACGCGTAGCCGATCATCATACCGGCTCTATTTTGCGCGAACGCCGTTTCCGAATCATCCCGGCCGCTTCCCGACCAGCTGTAATTCTGATGCGCCTGTTTGGCGAATGAGGTATAAAACTCAAGCGCTTTCTCCGGCGCGCCCCCGCCCTGCGCGCCCGCGCTTGCGGAGGACTTTAAACTTATCTTTCCGTTTGCATCAACAAGGGAAACGCCGTGCTGAAACAGTAAAAGCGCCAGTATGTCGCTTGCGGCAACCACATTTTTTCCTCCTCCCATTGCGGCGCCGGAAATAAGCACATCTCCCGATTGCTTTCGTTTCGTGAGCCGGCGCGAATATGCGGCAAATTCATCCCAATCCGAAGGAGGAAACACAATGCCCGCGCTGTTGAATAAATCGGTCTGATAATATAACGCAAGCGTATCCATATACAACGGCGCGCCGAACACTTTGCCGCCCACCGTCAAATCCCTTTCTGCGGCAGACACAAATGTATCGCGGAATTCTAAAAAGGGGAAAATATCCTCCGGCGCGGGCGCGAGAATATCAGGATATTTCGCGAGCCAAGTGTGATGTATCTGAAACGCGTCGGGTCCGACGCCCGCCGCAAACGCGCGAAGCAGTTCCTGCTCGTAGGTTTCCGCCGCCTTTTTTTTATAAGTGATTTTCACTCCCGGATTCGCGCCTTGAAAGACAGCCGCAAGATCTTTATATGTTTTTTCATCGTCCACCGTCCCCCATACCTCAAGTTGCGCCTTGGTAAGCACTGCCTTGCCTCCCCCTCTTAATCCGGGAATAATACCCGCAAACATAAGAATCGCCGCTATGGCAATGACCGAAAAAATTCCTCCAATGATGTATTTTAGCATATTCGCTTCGCTCAAAGTTAAAATGCAAAACTCAAAGCGCAAAGGTCAAAGACCAAAAACAAATAATCAACGAATCAAAGAATCAATTTTTGTTTCGTTGTTTCGTTGATTCTTTGCTCTTGCGCTTTCCGCTTTGATTTTTTATTTTTTTACGAACACCATTCCAAAATGATATATGCCTGCAATAATATCTTTTTGCTTTGTGAATCCCGCGCGCTTGATAAGCGCGGCAACCGCCTCCGCAGAAAGGCGCAATTCCTTCGCGGGACCCATAGGCGCCTCTTTTTTCCAGTCAACAAAAAGCAAAAGTCCGTTTTGTTTAAGTGTTCTTGCCGCCTCTTCTATAATACGCTCTTTTTCCCTTGATTGGAAAAGAATATTGGATAAAACCGCGGCGTCCTGCGATGCGTCCGCAAGCCCGCTTGCGCGCGGCAATTCAAGATTCGCCCGCACCGTATCTATATTGAACACGCCTGCCATGCGCGCACGGGACCGCACTGAACTCAAAGCCGCATCCTGCACATCAATCGCATGCACCCGTCCCTCCGCTCCGACTAATTGGGAGACGGAAAGCGCCCAATCCCCCGCGCCGCATCCGAAATCGGCAACCTCCATGC
>CAZRNH010000005.1:12123-14647 GCA_964601445.1 uncultured Candidatus Saccharibacteria bacterium | reverse complement strand
AAGCGGACGGGGTGATTCTGAAAGAGATAAATCATGAGCCGGCGCTCAAAGTATACCAGGACTATTTCGGCAAAAACGCTTCGGATTTGATTAAGGAACCGCTTGCCAAAATGGCCTATACCTACCCGCTCGGCATAGCAGTTGACCCTCGCACCAAAGATTTTGATGCGAGGATTGAAGGCAGTGATGAATTTTTAATCAGGGATCCCGTGGTTGCGAACGAAAAAGGTGAAATCACTATGGCCGCCGCGATTTCGGAAGGGACGCCCATTCATTTGATGATCGGGGATCGAGATGCCGCAATAAAAGCGGCGCGCGCGGCGGCTCAAACCGCAAAAGAAGAGCTTCAAGGCCGGCAAGCAAAATTTGTGATTATGTTTAATTGCATGGCGCGCAATAAATTATTGGGAGTGCGTTGCAACGAAGAAAATGATGCGGTTAAGCAAGCGCTCGCCCTGCGAGACAGTAAATATCTCACGGGGCGAGGCGGGGGAGAAGTGCCGATGATCGGATTTTACACCTACGGAGAACAGGGTCCGCTTGCAGGCAAGAAAGAAACGCCGGCGTATTTCCATAATGAAACAATGACCATGCTTGTTGTCGGAGAGTAATATAAAAAATTAACCTAATTATTCTAATTAATCTAATTGACCTAAATAAATCCCAATAACCTAATGATTAAACCGGTTTGGTTATTTAGAAATTGGGCATTAGTCATTATTTAGAATAATTAGAGCAATTAGAAATTAGAATAATTTAAAATTTTAACTTTTACGACGTCTTTTGTTTTCAACCGATTATATGTTGCAAAACGGAAAATTAAAAAGTCTACCGGGTGATGCGGCGGAATGGCGCGAGCTTTTTGAGAACGCCAATGAATTGATTCAGAGCGTTGATGAGAATGGCCGATTTTTGTATGTGAATAAAAAATGGCGGGATATTTTAGGATATACTTCAGATGATGCGGGGAAAATGGCATTTCCGGATATTATTCATCAGAATCACCTGCAAACCTGCATGAGCGCTTTCGGAGAAATAAGGAAAGGTAAATCTTTCAGCGGCTTCAGGACGCAATTTGTTTCAAAGAGCGGAAGGGTGATAGATGTTGAAGGAAACATCAGTGTTAAAATGAAGAACGGAAAGTTTATTTCTACATGGGGAATGTTTCGCGAGGTTATTCCTTGCTCAGAGATAGAAAAAACTTTGCAGGAGGAGCAGAAATTTTCTCAAGCAATCATTGATAGTTTGCCGAGTATTTTTTATGTATTTGATATTTCATCTTTGCGTATGGTTCGCTGGAATAGGGCGATGGCCGGTATTTTCGGCTATTCCAACGAAGAAACCTCTAAGATGACCCCGGTGAATTTTATTGATGACGCTGATCAAGGGAAAATTCAAAAAGATATAGGAATAGCCGTCAAAGAAGGAAAGGTGACTGATGAGATGAATATAAAAACAAAAGACGGCGTTAAGATTCCCTATTTTTTCTCGGCAGTATATAGCGTGATTGCGGACAGGGGATATGTCGTTGGCATGGGCATAGACATTACTGATTTGCGAAAACGCGAGCAAGAGCTTGATCGCGTGGCAAAGACCTTGGTGCGGCGTGATTTTGAATTACTGCAGACGAACGATATTTTGAGAATTCGCGACGAGCAGATTGTCAAAGAGCAGGAATTGAATCGGGCTAAAAGCGAATTCGTATCGCTTGCCTCGCATCAGCTGAAAACCCCGCTTACCATCATTAAATGGTACATAGAGATGATTCACGCGGGATACGCGGATAAACCCCCACACCAAACGAGGAGGGGTTTCCACAGGCAACCATTTCGGCGAAGCAGCTCCTCGTTGTGGTGTGGGGGCAAGTCTCCTACAAAACTTGAAGAATATCTCGGAAAAATTTATTCCAATACCGGGAGGATGGTAGAGCTTATTAACGCATTTCTGAATGTTTCCCGTTTGGAGCTCGGCGTTTTTTCCGTCAAAAAAGAGCCGGTCAATTTGAGAGAAAAGATGGATATGATTCTTCGCGACTTCGCGCCGAAGATAAAAGAGAAAAATCTGAAACTTTCAAAAAGTTATTCCTCGAAGGAAAGCAACTTCCTTTTATCAACCGATCCAAAAATGATACAGATTATTTTTGACAATCTTATTTCTAACGCGGTAAAGTATACGCCGTCCGGCGGCAAGATACGGGCTACAATGCGGAAAAAAGGCAACGAGATTTTAATCGGGGTCGCGGATTCCGGCATCGGCATTCCGAAAGATCAGCAGGCAAAGATTTTTACCAAGTTCTTCCGAGCGGATAATGTCGCGGGAGAAAAAGTCCACCCTGACCTTGTCGAACGGGTTGACGGCACCGGCCTTGGGCTCTATCTGGTAAAATCTATGGTAGAAAAAATCGGCGGCACAATTTGGTTTAAATCGCCCCCACGCCAAAATTTTTGGTGTGTGGGCAAGTCCGCCTCGCAACAACGCCGCGGAACGGCATTTTATATACTTTTTTATTCGCATTGATTCCAGT
>CAZRNH010000005.1:0-12113 GCA_964601445.1 uncultured Candidatus Saccharibacteria bacterium | reverse complement strand
CTTTTACCCGCTAAAAGTTTTTTTCACACATAACCAAAAAAACGAATTTGACCGAGGGAGACAGTTTGTGAAGTCAGCCAAGAGAAGGAGGGATAGGAAAAGTTGAATGAGCGCGCATTATGAGTTAATATATGGGTACTATGCTCGAACAACCGCCGAAAGAACAATATGCGCCGGAACACGAACCGGAAGAAACACCGATTCTATAATAGAAGAAGTGTAAGCGATGTCACGGGAAGTAATATTTGATACAATAATATTGCGCCGATTTACACAAAGGCGAAACCTTTGCGGTAGTTAAAAAACTATATGGAAATACGGGTGATAAAAAGCAATATAAGCAGAAAAGAGCTCGCGGATATGGCGAGGGAGCAGTTTGGCGATTTTGTGAAGGCGGCAGTGGATATTGAACAAGGTATTATGGCGGTGGGTGGCGAGCTTCACATGGATTCAGCGGTTATACTGGCCGAACAGGAAGGGTCAAAGCATGAGCAGGTATGGGGCGTCAATTTATATTGCGATAAAACGGGAGAGGAGTTTATTGAATTTGATTCAATGGTGAATATAAAGCCGTCGCTGGGAAATAGAACGCGCGGCATAGAAAACGGGGAAATCAGAGCGAAAATACGGAAAGTTATACATAAGCTCATTGCGTCATGAACAACGCGCTTATTCATAAAAATCTTGCCGCAGGACGATGGTTTGAGTTGTCGCTTGCGGAGCAAATGGGGAATATCGGGAGCGAGGTGAGTCGGGCTTGCCGCGCTCAAGGGAAAGACACCGTGCGTTTTCATGGCGCTGTAGATCGCGCATTGGAGCTTTTTAACCTTACGCTTGCGGATCACCGTTGGCGCGGCCGTTTGCGGGAAATAGGCCGCGCGCGTGAGGTATTTTGCGACGCAGTGCTTGGCGGGGGAGAATACAAAAGCTCGCTTGACGGCCTTGAACCGTATTTTATTCATTTCGCGCTTCTCGCCCGTCGAAGTTTTTAGTATTGCATGGGAAATAATTAAGAGATACCTTTAAAGAAAGGAAAGCAAAATTATTTTTTTATCATACATATATGGGTATTGAACAACCGTATCAACCAAGCGAACAAGAGTATAAAAGCGCTTATGAGAATATGAGCGAGGAGGAGCGAAATATGACTCAAGAAAGAGAAGAGGCCTTGGAAGGCGAAGTGATTGAGGCATTGACCGCGAAGGGAGCGAAAAGTCCGGAGGCCAAAAGTATTCTTGTCAGATGGCTTGAAATGGGTGAAGCGGAGGCCGATCTTATTGGCACAAGCAAAGCAAGAGTTGAGTTGGCCATACAGGCGGCGTCGGTTTATCATAGGGCGGGATATTTTGACGAGGCGCTGGCGGAATTGGAAAGCACGGAAGAAGCCGCGGCAAATGAAAATGACGGTTTTGCGCTGTACGATAAAATTATGGAGCTCAAAAACAAGATAGGGGAAAGCGGGACAAGTTAGAGAAATAGGATTAGGAAAATAGAATGAAAATAAAAAACGCAGATGGTATAAAAATCATACCGTCTGCGTTTTATTTATTCGGAGCTGAGGATAAAGCTGATGAGTTCCCGCATCGCTTTTTCCAATCCGTCCGGAGCGATGAACGAATCGATAATGGTCCGTTCCGCGGGAATGAGAATGCTTCTTCTTTCCCGGTCGGCTTCTTCTCTTCCCGGATGGTCGTTGTAGAATCGGCGTTGCATTTCTTCATTCCCGATGGCGAGTATTTTTATCGGTTTTATTTTGAAACCTGCCTTGCGGAGCTGGAGCACTCCGTGTTCGGTCGCCGCGCAGATGCCGTGTTTTTTGGCGAGCATCTCCTCAATCATTTTTTTCTCATAGGCATACCAATTTCCCGCGTGTTCAATGCATTCCACAAATTCATCACAATCTCTTTTTTTCTCAAACTCTTTTTCGGTGATAAAAACATAGGAGCGCGCGTCTTGTTCATTTCTTTGCGCGCGTGTCGTAACCGATTTAATAATCCCGACACTCTCCGGGATGACACTGACTACTTTTTCTATCAGCGTTGTCTTTCCGGTTTTTGCGGGTCCCACTAAAGCAAATATAGTTTTCAAGGTGCGCCTCCTTATTTAAAGGTTAATTGATTCATAGGTATACATATGATAAAATTGCGTATATGTCAAATAATGCGCCGCATCCGAAAAAGTTATTAACTCTTTGTTTTGTCTATGACGATAGGCGTGTGTTATTGGGAATGAAAAAACGCGGATTCGGCGCAGGAAGATGGAATGGGTTTGGGGGAAAGGTGGGAAAGGGGGAAACGATAGAAGAAGCGGCAGTGCGGGAGATGCAAGAGGAGTGCGGTATCGTACCAAAAGAGATGTCACGAAGAGGAATACTCACATTCACCTTTGAAGGAGATTCTGTTGCGCTTGAAGTACATGTGTTCTCAGTGAGCGAGTACGAAGGAGAGCCGCAGGAAACGGATGAAATGGCGCCGCAGTGGTTTTTGCACAGCGAGATTCCATACGATGCCATGTGGCCCGATGATAAGTACTGGTTACCGTTATTTTTGGCGGGGAAGCGACTTGAGGGTAAATTTTTATTTGCGGACCAGAATACGCTCATACATCACACGCTTGAGGAAATATAATGAAAGAATTAGTGGGGAAGCTGATTCAGGAAGGATATCTTAAAACGCCGCGCATCATTGAGGCGTTTTTAAAAGTGGACAGGAAGGACTTCGTGACGGAAGAAATGAAATCATCTGCGTATGAAGATATCGCGTTGCCTACGATGTGCGGCCAGACAATTTCCCAGCCGGCCACGGTTGCATTTATGTGTGAACTTCTCCTGCCGGAAAAAGGGGACAGGATTCTAGATATCGGCGCCGGTTCGTGCTGGCAGA
Organism: uncultured Candidatus Saccharibacteria bacterium; assembly: GCA_964601445.1. Taxonomy (GTDB): domain Bacteria; phylum Patescibacteriota; class Minisyncoccia; order GWC2-36-17; family WO2-46-25; genus JACQDT01. The sequence goes on along the minus strand of CAZRNH010000005.1, from coordinate 9,231 downwards.
CGGCATTACTTGCGCACATTGTCGGCCCTGAAGGGAATGTGTATGCGATTGAACGGTTGTGCCCGCTTTTGGAATGGGGAAAGAGGAATTTTCAGAAACATGGTTTTATCAATACGCTCTTTTTTTGCCAAGACGGCACGAAAGGACTGCCCGAACACGCGCCGTTTGATAAAATCATCGCCGCCGCGGCGGGAAGCGAGATGATAAAAAACTGGCAAGACCAGTTGAAAATCGGCGGAAGAATCGTGATGCCGATTGAACACAGCATTTGGCTCTATACTAAAAAATCCGCCGCCGAATTTGAGAAACACGAGCATTACGGCTTTTCTTTTGTGCCATTGATAGAAGGTCGTTCTTAGCCGTTTTTGAAATGCCATTATTTCAGCTATCGCTTGTTTATTGGCATTTTATATTTTACAATAGAACAGATGAAAAGATTAGGGCCAATCACACAGAAAATCCTACTCCTCCTTGAAGGGGGATTGCTATTGTCCCTCACGCGACGCCCGGACAGATATTTCAGCGTGGTAAGAAAGATAGCTAAGGAATGGCGAAAAATAGATGAACGAAACCTTAGAAGGGCGATAAAAAGATTGTATCAATCAAAACTTATTAATTATCGCGAAAACAAAGACGGAGTTATTACTCTTATTATTACTGATAAGGGAAAAAGCAGAATCCTCAAGTACAATCTCCGGAAAATAGAGATAAGAAAGCCGAGTCGGTGGGATGGGTTGTGGCGCATGGTATTGTTTGATATCCCCGAGAAGAAGAAGCAAGGGAGAGACGCGCTTACGGCAAAGTTTAAGGAGCTTGGGTTCTATCCTTTGCAGAAAAGCGTCTTTATTTATCCCTACGAATGCAAAGATGAGATTGATTTTATTGTAGAAATTTTCGGCCTCGTTCCTTATGTAAGATTTTTAAGGGTGAAGGACATTGATGTCCATATTGACCTTATAAATCGTTTTAGTTTACGATAGTTTCGTCATGCATATTATGCGTGTTATATATAAATGCCATTATAAAAGCGATAGCGGGAATAGTGGCATTTACAGCGTTACGGAGTTTCTGCAAGAGGGTGGGGGAGCGGTGACCCGCGTCTTTCAATCTTCCGCGGGGATGGGTTCTGGTTTCGGCAAGGATGAGAACGCCGCAATAACAGTAATTACGATCTTCTCTGCGGAGGGGTAACCATACAAATCCCACTACGGAAATATATTTTAGTAGAATTTTCTTTCCTATTGCACAATTTATAAATTTCAGATATATTACTAAAGTTACTTGTTTTAAGATTTAAGACCTCTATGGGATTACCGGCAAAACGGACTACCAGTTCAAAGAGAGACATGCGGCGCGCGCATCACGCGCTTACGCCGGTGAATGTCGGCGCGTGTTCAAAGTGCGGCAAGCCGCAATTTTCGCATTGCGCGTGCGCGAACTGCGGTTTTTATAAAGGCAGGGAAGTGACTGATGTGCTTGCGAAGCTTGATAAAAAAGACCGCAAAAAGCGGGAGAAAGAGATTGCGCGGCGCGAGAAAGAAAAAAAGTCCGAAGATAAAAAAGAAGAAAAAAGTAAATCATAAAACATACAACATAAAGCTTGAAACAGGGGATTCAAGTTTTAGGTTTTAGGTTCTTTCTGATGGCTAACAGGCATCTTTCACGAAGTATCGTTCTGCAGTCGCTGTACGAATGGGACTTTTACGGAGGGGTGGATGGGCGGCTGAAGGATGTGTTAGAGCGCAATATCAAAGAATTCGCGCCGGGGCTCCCTGATACGAATTTTATTTTCAATCTCGCTGATTTAGTGACAACGCATTTTACGGAATTAAATGCGATTATAGAAAAATGCGCTCCCGAATGGCCGCTCAATCAAATTACCATAGTGGACAGGAATGTGCTTCGCATCGGTATCGCGGAACTTTTATGGGGAGATAAAAAAGAAGTGCCGCCCAAAGTGGCAATCAATGAAGCGATTGAGCTTGCCAAGAGTTTTGGGGGAGAGTCGTCGGGGCGTTTTATCAACGGCGTGCTGGGTACGCTGTATAAGGAGATAGAACAAGCGAAAACACATGAAACTTGAATTATGAATCATGAATTACGAAGGGTTTTTTTTGTTCCTCATTCTTAATTCCTAATTCATACTTCTTGCTTACAGAATGGATTTCACTCAATTTGAATCGCATATAGGCGTCGTATTTAAAGATAAAGATCTTCTTACGCAGGCGTTTGTGCATCGTTCATACTTGAACGAAAATCCTTCCTTTCGCCTTAACCATAATGAACGGCTTGAATTTTTGGGAGATGCCGTGCTGGAATTAGTGGTAACGGACTATCTGTATGCGCATTATTCCAATCCCGAGGGAGAATTAACCGCATGGCGCGCGGCGATTGTGAACGCGAAGATGCTTGCTAAAATAGCGGAAAGAATTCTTTTGGGGAACTTTCTGCTCCTTTCACGGGGAGAGTCAAAAGATAAAGGAAAGGCGCGGCAGGTTATTTTAGCCAATGCGCTTGAGGCGCTTATCGGCGCGCTGTATTTGGACGGCGGATATGCCGTCGCTGAAAGATTTATTCATACTTATATTATTCCCGAATTACCGTCCATCATAGAACAAAAAGAATATAAAGATGCGAAAAGCGCTTTTCAGGAATGCGCGCAGGAGCATCGCGGCATTACTCCGCATTACGCAGTACTTAAAGAATGGGGGCTTGATCATGCAAAAAGTTTTAGAATAGGCGTATTTTTAAACGAGGAATTAGCGGGAGAAGGAAGCGGCGTATCCAAGCAGGACGCGCAGCAGGAAGCGGCAAAAGCAGCGCTGAAGAAAATGGGGTGGGAATAGGCACAGCTTTTAGCTTCCTTAGCTTCGTCAGCTTGTTAGGGCATCCGCATGTTTCTAAAAACTAATGAAGCTATAAGCTAGCGAAGCTATTTCTTATGTATTTGAAGAAATTAGAACTGCAAGGTTTTAAGTCATTTGCGGCGGCAACGGCTTTAGAGTTCCCGCGCGGCATCTCCGCTGTGGTGGGTCCCAATGGGAGCGGGAAGTCCAATGTTGCCGATGCGCTTCGTTTTGTGTTGGGCGAACAAAGTATGAAGAGTATCCGCTCAAAAAAAGGCGAAGACCTCATTTTTTCCGGTTCTCCCGCGAAGCCGCGTTCAAGCATGGCATCCGTTGCGCTTCATTTCAGCAATGAGGATCGCGCTTTTCCCGTGGATTTTGAAACGGTCATTATTAAGCGCGCGATTTATCGCGACGGAGAAAACCACTATTTTGTCAATGATGCGCAAGTGCGCCTGAAAGATATCGCCGAACTCATCGCGAAAGCAAAGCTCGGCTTGAAAGGGTATACCATCATCAATCAGGGTATGGGCGATGCTATTTTGGACGCGTCTGCACAAGAACGCAAAGAAATCTTTTTTGAATCGCTTGGCTTAAAAGAATTCCAGCTCAAACGCTCCGATGCGCTCACGAAGCTTTCTCACACGCAGATAAATCTGGAAAAAGCGGAAGGCATTACAAAGGAAATAGAGCCGCACTTGAAATTTTTAAAACGGCAGGCGGAAAAAATGCAAGAACGGCAAGGGATTGAAGAAAAACTTAAAAAAATGGAAATCGCGTATGCGGTCAAACGAGTGCGCGACATAAAAGAAAAAAGAGACGCGCTTTCTCTGAAGGTCGTCCAAAGCGAGCAAAGCGTTGCCGATGTGCGGTTTGCGGCGCAGGCCGCCGCAGAAGCGATTGAAAAAGAAACCGGCGAGAACGGCAACTCATTTGCCGATATGGCTCGGCTTGAAAACGCGCTTATAAAAGAAGAAGAAGAACGCAACGGCATTGAACGGGAAATCGGTAAAATAGAAGGTATGCGCGCCGCGATAAGCCGTTCAGCCGCGGCGCGTTTCGTTGCGGTGGACGCATCTTATGTGCAGGGCGCGATGGAGCGCTTGCAAGGCGAGCTTGACGGAGCGCGGGAAGAAAAGACCTACGAAGGAATGCGAATACGATTGGATGTTTTTGCGCGCGCATTTTCAGAATTATTTGAAAACATACAAATAGGCAAAGCGCGCGTACCGCAAGAAGAGGTTGTGGATAACTCTTTTGAGCTTGCTGAAAAACAAAAACAGTTTGCCGGTTTTTTGGCGCAATCCGATGCGCGTTTGAAAGAAATAAAGGACAAAATAAAACTCATGCAAAGCGGACACGCGCATGCGCTTGAACGCATTTTTGAAATAAAAAATACGAAAAGGGAAAGGGAGTCCCAATTGCATCAAGCGGAAGAAATACATAGGGAAATAAAAGCGGAAATTGAGCAGGTGAATAGGGAAATGGAAATGTTGAATAAGGAAAAAGATTTTCTGGAAAGCAAAGGCGGCATATTTCCCATTGACGGCGAACCGCCTCTTTCGGTTGATGATGAGGAAATACGCACAAACATTGAACGGATGAAGATACGACTTGAGAATATTGATTTGATTGATGATAATATAGGGAAGGAATATGAGGAAACGCAAAAGCGGTATGATTTCCTTATGAAAGAATCGGAGGATTTGCGGAAGGCGATTTCCTCTTTCCATTCGGTCGTGGCGGAATTGGATAGTATGATTTCCGTGCATTTTCGCGAGGCGTTCAAAAAAATAAACGAAAATTTCAACGCGTATTTCAAAATCTTATTTGAAGGAGGGAGCGCGCGGCTTGAAATTGCCGACGATGCGGAAGATGCTTTGGAAGAATCGGCGCGATGTATCGGGGAAGAAAAAAGAAAAGAAATCGGCGTGGAGATAGAAGTATTCTTACCTCGCAAAAAGACGGCGGGTCTTTCCGCGCTTTCGGGCGGGGAGCGGGCGCTGACTTCGCTTGCGTTGCTGTTCGCGCTTGTGTCCACCAGCCCGCCGCCGTTTCTCGTACTTGACGAAATAGACGCGCCGCTTGACGAGGCGAATTCGGCGCGCTTTGGAAAAATAGTGACGGAATTGAAACAGTACACTCAATTCGTGATTATCACGCACAACCGCGAGACCATGCGCCAGGCAGACGCGCTTTGGGGCATCACCATGCAGGAAGACGGTATTTCAAAACTACTCTCGCTGAAGTTTGAAACAGCGAAACTAATGGCAAAATAATTATGAGAACCTATCTCAATAATAATTCCAGTCGACTTGGATGTATTATTGAGATAGGTTCTAGTATAGCAGTTAATGTCACATGGAAATGATAATGTCATATTTAAGGAAAATAGAAATGTCATATTGTTATTTTAACGGAAGGATTATTCCGGAAGATAAAGCGGGGGTTACGGTGCGTGATGTCGGCGTGCTTCGCGGATACGGCGTATTTGATGTTATGCGGACTTTTGGCGGAAAGCCGTTTTTGTTTGAAGAGCATTTTCGGCGATTTGAACATTCTGCCGCCAAGCTTGGTTTGAAGGCGCCTCTTTCTTTCGCGCGTACGGCGGCTATAGTGGAAAAACTGCTTCGCAAAAATGGATATGAAGAATCCGCCATTCGTTTTGTACTTACCGGAGGCAGAACGGAAGACAGCATTCATTTTCGCCGCGCAACACCGACATTTTTCATTCTTATTTCTCCGTTTCACGAATTGCCTGCCGTAGTATATGCAAAAGGAGCGGCGGTTGAGACGCGCGAACACAGAAGGGAATTTCCCGAAGTCAAATCGTTGAATTATCTGACCGCGGTGCGCGCCGCAAATCCCGCGAAAGGAAAGCCGCCGTTTGAAATCGTATATACATGGCAGGGGAAAGCGCTTGAAGCGGCCACCAGCAACCTTTTTATTTTTTCCGGCGATACGCTGGTAACTCCAAACCGCGCCGTCCTCATCGGTACGACCCGGAACCTTGTGTTGGAGCTTGCGTGCAAGGAATTCAAGGTGAAAGAAAAAGATATTACTGTGCGGGAGCTGAATGGCGCGACAGAGGCATTTCTTACCGCGACCAATAAAGATATCGTGCCGGTGGTTGCGGTGGACGGGAGAAAAATCGGAACGGGCAAGCCGGGAAAGCGCACTATGCGCCTCATGGATCTATTTTACAAATATGTGTCTCTGCAATAGCTCAAAAGACAGCCTTATCACACAATGCTTACCAGTGCAAAAAAAATAATAAAAAGTGTTTCTCATGCCTGCGAGGGGCTCAAGACCGCTTTCGTTTCCGAGTTGAATTTTAGAATCATGACCGGCGCGGCGGCGATTTCTTTAGCGGTTATTCTTTTGAAGCCCATGCCGGTTTCTCACCGCGCGGCGCTTGCGCTTGCCGCCGCGCTTCTGCTTATCGCCGAGCTTATCAACACCGCTATGGAAGAGGCGATGGATGTGCTTTCAAAAAATCATCTTGAAGAAATACGGAAGATAAAAGACATGATGGCGGCCGCGGCGCTGATTGCATCGATTATTTGGTCGGCGGTATTTATATGGATTTTTTTCGCATAACAGTATGCATGATTTTTTAAAAAATACGGCGGCATTTTTTGATGAGAAATTTTTCTCCGGATTATTCAGGTACGGCATATTCTTTTTTGCGGCAGTCGGTATAAGCGAAATTGCGCGGCAGACGGATACATTGATGCGATTTGATTCCGCACTGCTTATTTTTATCGCTTCATTCAGAACAGAGACGCTGACCGCGGTTATGCGCGCGATTACTTTTTTAGGAAGTTTGCCATTCGTAATGACGGGTGCGGCGCTTGCGCTTATTTTCTTCGCGCTTCGACGGCGCGCGATTTATTTCGCCGCGTTTTTTCTTTCCGTGGGCGGCGCGGCAGTTATTGTGGCGGTATTAAAACATCTTTTTCGCCGCGCACGGCCCGCGATAACCGCATTATCTGCGGAAAGCGGGTTCAGTTTTCCTTCGGGACATGCCATACTTGCTCTTGCGTTTTGGGGTATTTTGATTTATTTTTCATTACAGCGCGCGCGGACGCGGTTCATGAAGCGCCTGCTGATTTTTGCGGGCGCATCTTTAGTAATAGTGATTTGTTTTTCGCGCGTGTATCTCGGGGTGCATTGGCCGACGGATGTCATCGCAAGCGGCGCGATAGGCGGCGCGTGGCTTTTGTTTGTGATTGCCGAGACGGAGAGAAAACTGCACTCGCCGATGTAGCTCAACGGTAGAGCAACGGTATCGTAAACCGTAGGTTGTCGGTTCAAATCCGACCATCGGCTCCATTTACAAAAGAAGGGAATTAAATACTATATTCAAAAAGCAAACTATTTTGTTTCAACTTTAAAATGTAATATGTAATATATATGATCAATATCAATGAAAAAATAAGTAAACTCAAGGAGGGCCTTCAGACAATGAAGGACGGTCTTTAACTTGGGCGAAACGCTCGTACGCGTATTGGAATTGGAGAAAGAGACCCAAAAAGAGGGGTTTTGGGTTGACCGCGAAAAAGCGGCCGCAGTCGGCGCCGAACTCGCCGTAAAAAAGGAAGAGCTGAAATTATGGGAAGAAATGGAGGCGCGGTTTATTACTATGGAAAAAGACGCCGAATTTATTTCTTCAATCGCCGATGAAAAAGAACGTGTGCATTTTGAAAGTGAGTTGGCGGCGCGGATTGCGGCATGGGAACGGCAGTTTGAAAAAGAAAAAAGAAGCGCGCTTTTGAACGGTCCGCATGACAAAAATAGCGCGATACTTTCCGTAGTTGCCGGCGCCGGAGGGGCTGACGCGCAGGACTGGGCTTCCATGCTTTTGCGGATGTATTTTCGTTATGTTGATTCGCGCGGATGGCACGCGACCGTGTTACATCATCATTTCGGGGAAGGCGGCGGCACGGAAGGACCGGTAACGAAAAATGCGACCGTCAAGATAGAAGGAAAATATGCGTACGGCTATTTAAAGAAAGAAATGGGCGTGCACCGGCTGGTGCGCGTGTCTCCTTTTTCCGCGCAAAAGCTTCGCCATACTTCATTCGCGTTTGTGGAGATTCTGCCCGTCATTGAAGAAAAGGAAATAGGCGAAATACCGCGCGAGGATTTAGAGGTGGACACATTCCGTTCCTCCGGTCCGGGCGGACAGAATGTGAACAAGCGGGAAACGGCGGTGCGCGTGCGCCATAAGCCGACGGGCATCGTGGTCGCGTGCCAATCCCAGCGCAACCAACAAGCGAATAAGGAAGAGGCGATGAAGCTCTTGGCGGCGCGGCTCGCCGGCGAGCTTGAAAAACAAAAAACAAAAGAACTTTCCCAGCTGAAAGGCGAGCGGGTCAATATTGAATGGGGAAGCCAGATTCGTTCGTATGTGCTTCATCCGTATCATATGGTGAAAGACCATCGCACCGGCGCCGAGACATCCCGCGCTGAAGCCGTTTTGCAGGGCGAGCTGGATTTATTCATAGAATCCGAGTTATAATGAAAGGCATGATTCTTTTCAGCAATGTGTCAAAATATTATAATTCCCATCCCGCGCTTGAGTGCATAAATCTGAAGGTAGCGCAGGGTGAATTTGTATCCATTGTGGGGCAGTCGGGAGCCGGGAAGTCCACTTTATTAAAGCTCCTTATTGCCGAAGAGTTTCCCACGGAGGGAAAAATTTATCTCGGTGATAAAGAGATTACCGCGGTATCACGGAAAGAATTGCCGTATATACGCAGAAAGATAGGGATGGTGTTTCAGGATTTCAAACTGCTTGCCAATCGCACTGCATTTGAAAATGTGGCATTCGCGATGGAAGTTGTCGGCCGCACGCGCAAGGAAATAGCCGAAGATGTGCCGCAGATATTGCAGTTAGTCGGGCTTGAACAGAAAGCGAAGCAGTTCCCAAAAGAGCTTTCGGGCGGCGAACAACAGCGCGTGGCAATCGCTCGGGCGCTGGTCCATCAGCCGGATATTATTATCGCCGACGAGCCGACAGGCAACTTAGACCCGCTGAATACCTGGGATGTAATACGGCTTTTAATGAAAATTCATGAGTTGGGCACGACTATTTTACTGGCAACTCATGACCGCGAAATTATCAATACTATCAATAAGCGCGTGGTGAGTTTTGATAAGGGGCGCGTGGTGCGGGACGAAGAAGGAGGAAGATATATTTTATAATGCAAAAATCAAAAATCAAAATGATCATAAAGATCTCCCGCAGGGAGACAATGCAAAATGTAAAAAAGATAGTTTCAAAATTTGCGCCAAAGGCGTACCATAATTTTACATTTTGATTTTTAATTTTTTATTTTAAGCAAAGCACATATGTTTACTGCATTAAGAAGGGTATGCA
>CAZRNH010000004.1:13362-14852 GCA_964601445.1 uncultured Candidatus Saccharibacteria bacterium | reverse complement strand
AAAAACTTTCTCCGTTCAATAATAGCAACGCGCTCGCCATGCAAAGCCGCGTGCGTGTGTGGCGCATTGCGGCATCGGCAACGCTTGAAAAACCTTTTTTAGGGCACGGCGCAAATCAATTTGAGCGTGTTTTTCTAGATTACAAAACGCAGGGATACCCCGTGCCCGCCACCGAAGAAACATTTGATAAGCCGCACAATGCCTTTCTTGAAATAGCATTCAGTTACGGCATCTTAGGGCTGTGCGCGTATCTATATCTTCTCCGCGCCGCATTTCTGCGCATAAAAAAGATCGCGGACGAGCGCGAACGGCTGATATTCCATGGTCTGCTTGCCGCGTATCTTATTTCTCTTTTTTTCCTTTTTGATACTTTTTCTTCTTTGCTTATGTTTTTCTTCCTGCTCGCTTTTTTCACAAAGCCGGTTCACGCAACCACTCATGACGCCCCCCCATCTTCCGAAGTCCGACTTCGGGAGATGGGGGGGCGTGCATATGCGGGAGGAATTATATTGTGTATTCTTTTCTTTTTCACATTCCATTTCAGGCCGATTTATTCCGCGTACTTTGCGCGGCAATTCCTTATACGCGCGGATAGCGCGCGCACTGCGGACGAAACATTAAAAAAGAAAGCGCTCACCTACGACTCGTTCAACAGTCCCTTTATCAAGCGCGCTATTTTCATTGCTGAAAAAAATTTAAAAAAGTGATGCAGTGCGCAATGTGTATATATACGATTTGTTTTTGTTAATTTTTATACTATATACTATAATGGAAGCAGAGGCAGTCCCTCACTACTCATGGAAAAAAAAGACATAAAAATACTCGTGGTGGAAGATGACACGATGCTTAGTAAGATTTATCAAACCAAGTTCGGCTTATTGGGCTATCAGGTCGCGGCCGCATACAATGGAGAAGACGGCCTTCATAAAATAGATTCCGAAAAGCCGCACATCGTGCTATTGGACCTTATGTTGCCTAAAAAAAGCGGATTTGAAGTGCTGGAAGCAATGAAACAAAATCCTCGCATCGCAAAAACACCCGTTATTATTCTTTCCAACTTAGGCCAAGAGAACGACATTAAGCGCGGTGAAGAGCTTGGCGCCGCAGATTTTTTAGTGAAAAGCAATGTCAAATTAGAAGAAGTAATCGCAAAAGTGGAAAACGCCTTGCGTAAGTTTTATCCTTAGGATATACTACTGAATGACTAATTCCTAATTCACCAAATTTCTAATCAATACCCAATCAAGATGCATATTTCTGAACAACTTATAATTAATAACTTTTTATAATTAATAACTTATGACTATGGAAAACACGCGCAAGCACGGCTTCACCCTTCTTGAGCTTTTAATCGTCATCACCATCTTGGCGATTTTGTCGCTCGTGGTTATTTTATTCATTAACCCTGTGGAAATCCTCAAAAAATCGCGCGATGTCCAGCGCATGTCCGACTTATCCACCATGAAAACGGCCCTCGCATTGTATCTGCA
>CAZRNH010000004.1:6272-13262 GCA_964601445.1 uncultured Candidatus Saccharibacteria bacterium | reverse complement strand
TCCAGCGCATGTCCGACTTATCCACCATGAAAACGGCCCTCGCATTGTATCTGCAGGATAAATCAAGCAATAGCTTGGGGGGAACGACAAACTGCACGACTGCCACCACCATCACTGATACAGCCACAAGCAATCAAATCAGAATATCTCTCGCCGCAGCATCTGCTGGCTATAAATCAGGAACAGATGTGAGCGCTCGTTACGCTTATGCCACTACCTCTGCAGATCAATTTAGAAACGATGGTATAGGGTGGATTCCAGGTCCCACGGGCAGTACTTTCCTTGCTTCAGTCACAGGCGGAGCACCTATTGAAAAGGTTCCTGTTGATCCAGTTAATACGGGAGGCGCAGGATCACCCGGCGTAGACAGCTTGTATTATCGTTATGCATGCAAAACAAACAACACTTTTGAACTTGATGCAACGCTTGAAAGTGATACATATAAATATCTCGGAACCGACGATAAGCCGAGCAAAGACGGAGGTAATTCAGTAATGCGATTTGAAGTGGGAACTGACTTAAACATCTTACCAAGCTCTGCACCAATCAGTTTTACTTTATAATCTTGTATGAAAAACCTCCCGCCACTCGGCGGGAGGTTTTTGTTTTACGGAAAAAAATGGTATGATGCTTATATGATTAAAATAGATATAGACATTGTGAACGGTATTATTCAGTACGGGGAAATAGCGGCGGGGCTTGGAACGCTGGGACTTTTGTATTTTAAATATCGCGCAAATACGCTTGAAGAGCGGCGGCTGAAAAAAGCGCTGTGGTTCGTAGCGCTGTTTTTTGCCGCGATGACCGCGGTGAAAATAGCCGGCAAATATTACTTTCTCGCAACGGACCTTTCTTTTGGAAAACTCATGTTGCCGCCGCACCAATCGTGGGCATGGTTTGCGCAGACGGCATTGCAAAAACACCTTGCGCCGTATGTGGTCGCGCTCGCTTTCGGCGCATTCATGTATCAAGCCGCGCGGCGCACCAACGCATATTTTGACGGCGATCTCTTTTTGGCGCACGATAAATACATTCTGTTTATGGCCGCGCTCATAACGGGCTGGCCGGGGTTTATGCTCTATCTCGCGACAGTCGTCGCGCTCGCGCTTACGCAATCCCTCTTTTCCTCCCTCCGGCACAAAACTACCGCCGTGCGCGTCATCCTCACCCATGCGCTTATCATAGCGGTCCCGCTTGTGCTGTTTTTGAGCGGATTTGTCGCTCCCTACATATATCTTTGGAAACTAACTATATGAATCGTAAAACGCAAAACTTGAAGCGTGAAGCGTTGATCAGGGATGCATTCCTCCGCATGAATGTTTTAAGTTTCACGCTTCACGCTTCATGACCAAAAATGCATATTTCCGAACACAATCTGAAAGAAATAGTGGAAAAGTCCGGCATCATTACCGGCGCGCAATTTGACGCCGCCCTGCAGGAAGCCAAAAGAAGCAACCGCACCGTGGAAAATGTACTGGTGGGGAAAGGGGACATCACCGAGGCCTATCTTTCTGAAATTCTTTCGGATTACTTAAAAGTTCCCGTGGTAAATTTTAATTCCACTTCCATAGACGATGCCGCACTGCGCCTTTTGCCGGAGATGTTTTCCCGCACCAATCATGTGGTGGTATTTGAAACGGACGAAAAAAACAGGGCCGCGAAAGTGGCCATGGCGGACCCGGGAGATTTGCGCATCATTTCTCTTATTGAGGTCAAACTCAATATGCGCGTGGAGCCGTACTTAAGCATGCCCTCCAGCATGAAAGTGGTGTTCAAAGAATACCGCAAAGACATTTATAAAGAATTCAACTCTATTATTGAACAATCCATCAAAGACGCTTTGGATACGGGCAATGTAAAGGACTTGGGCAAAATGGCCGAGCATGTGCCCATTATCACCATTACCGACGGCGTGCTGGAATACGCGGTCGCCTTGGGCGCGTCCGATATACACATTGAACGGCTTTCGGAAAAAGTGCTCGTACGCTACCGCGTGGACGGCATTTTGCGCGACATCGTCCAACTGCCCAAAGAAATAGACGATGCCATAATCGCGCGCATCAAGATTCTTGCCGGCCTGCAGATAGACATGCATTTCGCGCCGCAGGACGGCCGCTTTAAATTCAAACTGGAAGACCAAAGCATTGACATACGGGTTTCGGTCATGCCGACATTTTACGGAGAAAAAGCGGTGATGCGTCTTTTGCGCGGCTCTCTCCGTCCGCTGAATCTTTCCGAACTCGGCCTTTCGGAACACAATATAGAAATCATCAACGAAGCCATTAAACGGACTTACGGCATGATTTTGGTAACCGGCCCCACCGGCTCCGGCAAAACCACTACGCTCTACGGCATTTTGCATAAACTCAATACGCCCGAGGTAAACATTTCCACCATTGAAGACCCCGTTGAGTATGATGTGGAGCGCATCAATCAAACGCCGGTGAATCCGAAAGCGGGCATTACCTTCGCCAACGGCTTACGGTCGCTCATGCGCCAAAATCCCGACATCATCATGGTGGGAGAAATCCGCGACGAAGAAACGGTATCCATCTCGCTCAACGCCGCCATGACCGGACACTTAGTGCTTTCCACGCTCCACACCAACGACGCGCCCACCGCCATTCCTCGCCTTATTGAAATGGGAGGGGAAGCATTTTTGGTCGCCAATACGCTCAACCTTATTATCGCCCAGCGGCTCGTCCGCCGCGTATGTCCGATATGCATTTCCAGCTATGCGCCCCCTCCTGAAATGCAGGAATCAATCAAAAAACAACTGGCGCTGTTGGGGCTGACTGATTCTTCCTTGCGTATTCCCGCGCAATTTTATAAAGGGCGCGGATGCAACGCGTGCTCGCATACGGGATATGCCGGACAAATCGGCATATTTGAAATGCTTGGCGTGGACGCAAAAATAAGGGAAATAATAAAGCCGGGCATTTCTATCGCAGAGTTGCGCGCCGCGGCAAGACAAGAAGGGATGCGAAGCATGTTTGAAGACGGCATAGAAAAAGCGGAGCAGGGAGCGACCACCATTGAAGAAGTGTTTCGTGTTATTATGGAGTAACATCGTGAAGCGTGAAACTTGAAGCTTGAAACTTGAAGCTTGAAACATGAAGCGTTGATCAGGGATGCATTCCTCCGCATGAATGTTTCAAGTTTCACGATTCATGTTTCACGCTTCACGCTTCAAGTTTCACGATTCATGTTTCACGCTTCAAGTTTCACGCTTCACGCTTCAAGTTTCACGACTAACTATGTCCACATTCACTTACATCGCGGCGGCGAAAGACGCGAAAATAGCCGAAGGAGAAATGGATGCGAAAGACCAGTCCGCCGTCATCGGCTATTTGGAAAAGCGCGGGCTTTTTCCTCTTTCCATAAAAGAAAAAAAGAGACGCGCCGCCACGGCGCTCTCTTTCAGCGGTACCATGAGCGCGCTGGACAAAATAGTGATGACGCGCAACTTCGCGCTTATGATAAAAGCGGGCATAGGCATTGCGGCGGCGGCGGATATTCTGCTTGAAGACGCCGAGAAACCCGCAACAAAAAAAGTGCTCATGCGGGTCAAAACCGATTTGGAAAAGGGGCTCCAGCTTTCAGACGCGCTCGCGCAATTTCCCAAAAATTTTCCGCCTGTATTCATCAATCTGCTCAAAGCGGGAGAAGCGTCCGGCAATCTTGAGAGTTCTCTTTTACAGATATCCGCACAGCTGAAAAAAGAGAGCGAGTTAAGAAAAAAAGTGCAGGGCGCTATGGCGTATCCCGCAGTGCTTCTTTTTATGGCGTCGGGAGTGGTGATTCTTTTGGTTACCTTCGTGCTCCCGCGCGTGAGTAAGGTGTTCGCGCAAGCGAATGTAAAATTGCCCCTGCTTACGCGCGGGCTGTTGGCTCTCTCCGATTTCATAAACCGGCAATGGCTGTTTACGCTTATATTGGCGGGCGGATTCGTATTTGTTCTTTCAGCCGCAAAAAGATCGGAAGCGGGAAGGACCGCCATTCAATTCCTGCTTTCCAAAACGCCGCTGGTAAGCTCGCTCGCGCAAAAAGTCGCGCTTACCCGATTCACCTCCACCATGTATTCCCTTTTAAAAGCGGGCATCCCCATCATCAGAGCGCTTGAAATTACGGCGCATTCGGTCGGCAATATCCGTTATCAAAAAACCCTGCTTGATATGGCGAGAAATGAAATTTCAAAAGGCGTGTCGCTTGGCATGGCGCTCAAGCGCCGTCCCGACTATTTTCCCCAGCTTACCGCAAGCATGATAATGGTGGGAGAAAAATCGGGAAACCTTGAAGAAATGTTTGATAATCTGGCGAGATTTTACGAAGAAGAGGTTGATAATACGCTGAAAAATCTTATTGTTATCCTTGAACCGCTCCTTTTGCTCGGCATCGGCCTCATAATAGGCATGCTCGCGCTTTCCATCATCATGCCTATTTATCAGATGATAAGCACGGTGAGATAATCGTAAAGCGTGAAACATGAAACATGAAACATCCATCTGGAAAAAACGCTTCACGCTTCACGCTTCACGCTCCCTGTTTGTCCAAGAGCGAAGCGATTGGCAACAAACAGCAGTCCAGCGAGGCCGCAGGCCGAGTCGTGGCTTCACGCTTCACGAAAGCGGCTTCACCCTGCTTGAACTGCTCATCTCGATTGCTATTCTTGTCGCGCTTGCATCCGGCGCGGCGCTTCAGCTTGCCAATTTTCAGCGCAATGCGGCGATTGAAGGCGCGGCAAAAGATGCGGTAAGCTCATTGCGTCTCGCGCACGATCGCGCTATGCTTGGAGAAGACGGCAACGCCGATGGCGCGGGCGACCCATGGGGAATACGATTCGCGAACGGCGCATTTGACGCCTACGAAACATTTTACGGAGCCGCGTATAACGCAGGAACGGTAAAAGAAACAATATATCTCCCTTCGCCCGCCGCGTTCAGCTCACCCGCGGAAGGGAACAATACGGATATTATTTTCACGAAACTTTCAGGCACTACCACGGGAGCGACGATAAGCATCACCGACAGCGCGCAAACACGGACAATCACCGTTGACGCGTCGGGGAGAATCAGCGCGAATTAATCGTGAAGCATAAAGCATGAAACATGAAACATATCATGAGGAACTAAAAAATAGAATGGATGATTATGTCCATTTGATTTACAAACTTTCCAAACAATTCCCGAAAGACGAGCTTTATGGCGTAACATCACAAATACGGCGATCGGCGCTATCAGTTATATTGAATTACATTGAAGGATATGCGAGAATGAAGAGCAAGGTTCATAGAAACTTTCTTGAAATTTCTTACGGATCACTCAAGGAATCAAAATATCTTCTTCATTTCTCGCTGACAGAAAAATATATATCTGACATAGAATATGAAAATGCCGCGACTCTTGCCGATAAAATCGGAGCAATGATATGGGGTATCATCAAAAATATAAAAGAATAGGGAGCGATGCGCTTCATGCTTCACGCTCCCTGTTTGTCCAAGAGCGAAGCGATTGGCAACAAACAGCAGTCCAGCGAGGCCGCAGGCCGAGTCGTGGCTTCACGCTTCATGAGCGCGGATTCTCCCTCTTTGAAGTGCTCATCGCCATTTCCGTTTTTGCCGTTGTTGGCGTGCTGGCGGCGCAACTGATCGGCATCTCCCTGCAATCGGAAACCGTAAGCGCGCAAAAAACCGCCGCCTTACAGCTTGCGCAGGAAGAAAGCGAGGCGGTGGACTCGCTTGCCTTGGAATACTGGCATAATATATACGGTCTTACAAAAGGATCCGGCGCGCACTACTATGCCTGGGTAAACAGCAATAAATGGGCTACTTCAACCGGCGACGAAATATTCACGCTCAATAATACGCCCTACAAACGCTATTTCTACATAGAAAATGTGTCGCGCGACGCAACCACAAAAGATATTGAGCAAACCTATACCGCCTCGCGCGAAGACCCTTCCACCCAAAAAGTAACCGCCATCGTTTCCTGGCAAAACAGCGGGGGATTAGACATAGGCGCCGCCACCACCACAAAATACATTATGCGCGCGCGCAACGCGGCCGCATCGCAAACCGACTGGAGCGGCGCGGTGGCGCCCACCGCGGGAGAAACAGGCGCTTTCGGGACAAATTACGCCGCACAATTAAACATAGACACCTCGGGCGGCACGCTCAAACTTACCCCATAAGCAAATCTTCCGAAGTCGGACTTCGGAAGATTTGAATTTCTAAAGTTGTCTTATCGTATCAAAAATGATACGATTTTAGTATAAAAATGATACGATTTATAAATACAAAAATACCTGAAAATAGCCGATTAAATAAGCGTCAAGAGCATATATAGAATTACTGAAGTCGGACTTCGGTAATTCTACGCGCCGGAACTTCTTGGAGCTGAAAGAAAAAACAAGCCCCCTTTCGGGGGCTTGCTAAAAAACTTCACTAAAAACTACAAGGCGGTTGCGTTTAGTACTTTCAGATTATTGCCCATTTCGTAACGATTGTTTAGTCCTGTCGGGGAAGTAGTGGTATTACTATTGCCGCCGTCAAGCAGGCCTTTGTCGTCACACCCCGTCGCGGTGCATCCCGGCTTGTATTTGGCGCTTTCCAATGCCGCGTCAAATTCATAACTATATTTGCCACCGAAAAAATTACATCCCCAGCGATAATAAAGACCGGTGCTTGCACCCCATGTGTTGGTCGGGTCAACCGGCAAACTGGAAAGAGCGCTACCTGTGGAGGGCGCAGTAAAATCAATCCTCACCCAACCGTTTAATCCGTCTACCTGCGCCCGAGTGCTGGTAGCGGCAAAATTATATTGAACAGATGTAAGGGCGCCAGTATCAAATGTTGATTTATATGTTTCACCCACTGCATTTGGCGTAGTATTTGGGTTACCCGTAGAGCACCCGCCAGTTGCTGGCAAGCCGCTTGCCAACACCAGTTGTACCGCCCCTTTAAGCGAGGCAAGGTCGGAAATGCGCTGGGCG
>CAZRNH010000004.1:0-6172 GCA_964601445.1 uncultured Candidatus Saccharibacteria bacterium | reverse complement strand
CAACACCAGTTGTACCGCCCCTTTAAGCGAGGCAAGGTCGGAAATGCGCTGGGCGTCGCGCGATTGGGCTAAAATTTCTGCCGGATCAATGAGTATGATGACCACAATGCCCAAAATCACCAAAATGGTGATAACGATCAGCAACTCCACAAGCGTAAAGCCTCGTTTTCTTTCTGAATATATCATTTCACTTAAAATTAATAATTATCCACACCTGCCTCAATTATATAACAAACATAAAATGACTGCAACTATTTGCGCTGGCATCCCTCGTTTGCTCATCACGGCATATTTTGATACACTGCAAGTATTATGAAGTTCAGACAATCGCTATTTTGGGATACCAACCCTAAGAACATAGATGCGGTAAAACACACTCGCTATATCATTGAGCGGGTTTTAGAGCTTGGGCGGCCAGAAGAAGCGGGCTGGGTGTTTAAGCATTATTCAAAAAACGCAATTAGAGAAGTTATAAAATTGCCACGCGCGCAATTAAGTCCTAAATCAAAAGCCCTATGGACACTGCTACTCAAATAATAAGACAAAGTTGGGACGAATTTCGCTTTGATGTACTGCCAAAAGCAACAGCGACTGCATTTAAGAAATGCGCGGAAATGGATTTTCTCTCCGACGGCATGTGGTATTTAGCCGGCGAGACGGCGTTGGCATTACAGATGGGACACCGCAAATCCGTCGATTTAGATTTTTTTACTCAACAAAAAACATTCGATGAAAAACGAATTGAAGCACTATTGAACATTCAAGGAGAATGGGAGACTACTTCTTTAAGTGAGGGAACACTGTATGGGGAATTGCTAAAGGCAAAAATAAGTTTTATTAGCTATCCCTTTTTTACACCAGCTCTGCCGATGAAGCGGTACGGCACAATGTTATTACTGACGCCGCCGGACATTGCTGTGATGAAAATTATTGCCATATCCCAGCGCGGTAAAAAACGCGATTTTTTTGATTTGTATTGGGTATGTAAAAATGTCCAGCCGCTGGGCGAGAGCATTCTCAATGTGCATAAGCAATACTCCGTGCGTCAAAATCTTACGCATATCCTGAAAAGTCTGGTCTATTTTGAAGACGCCGAAAGCGACCCGGAACCGGAAATCTTTTTCAAAGCGAACTGGAAGGAAGTTAAATCATTCTTTAATAAAGAAATTCCTATCATTGCCAAACGCTTGATGGGCCTGAATTGAAGTGAATCTCGGATGACGCAAAAAAGCTGATGCGGGAAATAATCAAGGCATTACTGATTTTGGCTGGGAGATTGATTACACACGATTCAGAGCCAGTTTTGCATCATATATTATATATGTGTCTCGTTCATACCTTATTAATGTGTTGCAATTAATTATTGAACTTAGGGCCGACGCGCTTGACGCGCGTATTACAATTTCCGTGAACTCAAAATGAAGTATAGGAGGGTTTTGCGGCACAAGCATCGCTATGATATAATAACCACATGGAGCAAAATAAGGACATCCCTAAGGAATTACATGAAATAGTGAAGAAAATCGTCAAAGAATACCAGCCGGAAAAAATAATCCTATTCGGTTCTTATGCATGGGGGGCGCCGACGCAAGACAGCGATATTGATTTATTTGTTGTAAAGAAGGGAGAGAAGAGCTCGCTTGAAATGATGCGGGAAGTTAATCGCATTGTTTTTAAGAGAGATTTTGCAATGGATTTTTTGGTATATACCACGCAACAATTAGAAAAAAGAAAAGAAATGGGCGATCCTTTTATAAGACGAATTATAGAATCTGGAAAAATTTTATATGCAAAATAATCAAAATAAAACACAATTAATTCACGAATGGGTTGTACGGGCGGATGACGATGAACTGAATATAAAATCAATATTGAAACATCGCGACGGAACACCCGCAAATGTTTGTTTTCTGTCTCAACAAATTGCAGAAAAATATTTGAAAGCATTACTTTTATTTTATACCGGTGATTATCCAAAAACTCATGATTTGAATCAACTGACGACTCTTTTAGGGCATGAGGTGAGTTCTATTGCGCAAGATTTTGAAGAAGAAATTATTATTTTGAATCCTTATTATGTAGGAACTCGTTACCCCGCGGATATTCCGATAGAAAGTTTTACTTGGGAGATGGCTGAAAAAGCATATGAAGCCGCAAAACGAATAAAAGAATTTGCGCTAGAGAAGATGCGCTTATAAAACAATCTTTTTAAAAACTATCGCGCTACGCATATCGGTTCGTTCTCGTAATAATGATGTTTTCGTTTGCGTTTTCTAATCTGGCGCCGGTGTTGCTGAATAATAATGGAAAAAGATAACGACAGAAAATAAAGCAAATATGAACATTAAAATTTTTGATAACAAGGTTGAAACATTTTATAAAAAATTATACACAAATCAAAAAACACCTTTTGAAAGATCCTCGTGTTAAACAGGCGTATAAAGAATTAGAGCCTGAATTTTCAGTTATCGCGCTTCTTATCAAGATGCGGCTTCGCAAACATTTAACCCAGCGCCAGATAGCGGAGCAGATTGGCACAAAACAATCGGCAATTTCTCGGCTTGAGTCCGGAATGTATAATCCCAGTTTGTCATTTCTCTACAAAGTCGCCGACGCGCTTGACGCGCGCATTACAATTTCCGTGAACTCAAAATAAAGTATAGGGCACAATCATTTCAAAGATGAAACACTGGCTATTTAGATATTTAAAGTTTGGGACGATATTCTTTTTTATCGCGGTTTTTGCGTTTTCCAATCTAGCGCCGGTTTTTGATGGGAATTTAAAAATTAAAGAAGCGCGGGCGGCCTTATGAAAAAAGAATTAAATAATTACGCGTATATAGATGGCGCAAACTTACACAGAGGCATTACCGATTTGGGTTGGAAGCTTGATTACGCGCGATTCAGAGTATGGCTGTCTGAAAAATATGGCGCCCAACGCGCTTATATTTTTATCGGACTAATGCCGAAAAATAAAGATTTGTATACCTATCTTCAGGAGTGCGGTTTTACCTTAATATTCAAAGAAGTAGTATATGGCGGGGACGGCAAACCGAAAGGCAACTGCGATGCTGATTTGGTTTTGCAGGCGGCGCGAGACACATATGAAAATAAATTTGATACAGCGGTTATCGTCTCAAGCGACGGTGATTATGCGAGCTTGGTAAAATTTCTGCAAGAGAAAAATAAACTGAAAACCATACTTTCCCCGAGTATTCCCAAAAAGTGTTCTATTTTGTTAAAAAGAACCAACGCGCCGATTACCTATTTACATGGTGTAAAAGATAAAATTTCTTTGCATACACATACATAGTAATAAAGAAAAAGCCCCCCATAAGGACAAGCCTTAAGGGGGTCTTTTTCGTAGTGATACTGTCATTATACCAACTCGGTAACGCCTGTCAATAGCCAAAGGTTATGGTATAATCATTTCAAAGATGAAACATCGGCTATTTAGATATTTAAAGTTTGGGACGGTATTTTTAATGATCGCGGTTTTGGCGTTTTCTAATTATATAATATGATCAGTAAATTTATAAAAGGGAGGGTTTATGTGTTTATAGATGCCGAGAATTTATTTTATTCGCAGCGAACTTTGAAATGGCGTGTTTCGTATGAAAAATTGATAAAATATTTTAAGGAAGAATGCGGAGAAAACACAAAATTGTTTGTTTACACCGGCAGGAACGAAGCCAATCCCAGCGAAATAAGATTTTTGGACATGCTCTCGGCGAAGGGGTTTATAGTAAGAACTAGAGTGGTTAAGAAAATTAAATCCGGAGACGGCGGCTTTGAGTGGAAAAATAATTTGGATATGGAATTGGCTTTTGAAATGGACGATACAAGAGATAAGTACGATACGGCCGTACTGATTTCCGGAGACAGCGATTTTTCGGTTGTTATAGACAGGATCAAAAAAGCGGGCAAGAGAATTATTGTAATGTCTACAAGAGGCCATATTTCAAAAGAGCTGCTGGAAAGAGCGAAGTATGTTGATTTGAGAAAGCTTAAAGATCAGTTTCAAAAATAAAAATCAGGAGCCCCGAAAGGCCCCTGAATGCTATCGTATTTTAAGTATAGCAACCCTTAC
Source organism: uncultured Candidatus Saccharibacteria bacterium (assembly GCA_964601445.1). GTDB lineage: Bacteria > Patescibacteriota > Minisyncoccia > GWC2-36-17 > WO2-46-25 > JACQDT01. The sequence continues at coordinate 2,082 of CAZRNH010000004.1, read as the reverse complement.
ATTTATGTCAAGCGGTAAAATTGTGGTAAAATAAATAGGTTATATGAAAAAGCGGATTTTTAAATCAGTTAAATTTGCAACGATATTTTTGATGATCGCGGTTTTGGGGTTTTCTAATTTGGCGCCGATTTTTGATGGAAATTTAAAAATCAAAGAAGCGCAGGCGGCATAAAATATGATCTCTAAAGAAAACAATTTTGCGTTTATAGACAGTCAGAATTTAAACCTTGGCATCCAAAAGCTGGGATGGAAATTAGATTACCAGAAATTCAGGGTTTATCTTGCCGAGAAATACGGCGTCAAAAAGGCATATATGTTTATTGGTTTTGTGGCATTAAATCAGTCACTCTATGACCGCCTTCAAGAAGCGGGTTTTATTTTGAAATTTAAACCGACGATACCGGACGCCGATGGTAAAATCAAGGGAAATATTGACACGGATCTTGTTCTGCAAGCGGCGCTTGAATTAAACGATTATGATAAAGCAGTTATTGTTTCCAGCGACGGCGATTTTTACTCGCTCGTGCAGTACTTATACGAGAACAACAAATTAAAAGTCGTCTTGAGCCCTAGCGAAGAACACTGTTCAAGTTTGCTCAAACAAACGGCGAAAGAAAAGATATGGTTTATGAATAATCTGCAAAATAAGCTTGAGTATAAAAAGAAAAGCACCGCTTAAGGACGAAACCTTAAGAAGTGCCTTTCCCTAGAAATACATTTTTAGTATACCAACCCGGTAACCTCTGTCAATAGCCAAAGGGTATGGTATAATTATTTTATCATAATTTCAAAGATGAAACGCCGGCTATTTAGATATATAAAGTTTGGGACGATATTTTTGATGATCGCGGTTTTTGGGTTTTCCAATTTAGCGCCGGTTTTGTTGAATAACATCGGCGCGCCAGAGTTGGCGGAAAATTTGAAAGTAAAAGAAGCGCGGGCGGCAGTAAAGTCGTTTTATTTTCAGCAAGATGTCTCGCCGCTGGCGGGAAACTGGATTATGTTTGACGGCGTTGTTCCTGACGCGGCAAGCGTTACCACGAGCGTTGCCCAATCGCCTTCCGCGGCAAACCATACCATTATCAAGCCGGGGGTGACGAGTACGACCACCGGTACGCCGGGAACCGTTCCTAATGGATTTGGCTGGTTTTCAGACGCGTCCATGACCGGCACCTTTGCATCGGGGGCGTGGACATTCCGCGTGCGAAAAGCAGATAACCGCTCGAGTGTCGTCGGCCATCCCGTGTTTCAGGTGTTCCGCGTGCCGCAAAATACATCGCTTGCCGGCGCGGTGCGGTTATTTTCTTTTGACGCCACCGCAACCGACTGGTGGACAGGCGTCACCGCAAGCATTACTTATACATCTGCTGCTGTGGGTCCTTTCGCGCTCACAGGTGAATATCTTTATGTTGAAGTGTGGGACCATGAAACAACGGTAAGCGCGGGAAAGACATTAAACTTTATCGTGGAAGGGTCGGAACTTGTGGATACCGACCGCACTAAAATGACTACGCCTGATTTTGCGCAACCCCCGACCACCACCATTGCCGACGGCACGGATCCGGGAAATGCTACTATTGCCCCGAGCGCGACTATTACCGACTTGGACGCGTTTACTTTAGTAACCAACACAGGAACTGACAGCGTGACCGCGCTTACGGTTACACTCACCGGCGTAAATTCCTTTGAATCGTTAAGTGAGGTGCGGATTACAAGCGACACCGGCGCCACGCTTTATTTTGGGGCGGTTGCCAATCCCGCAAGCAATACGGTTTCTTTTAGCGCGGGCACTGCTATCCCTGTTTCCACTACCTCTACCCAATTCAAAGTCCGTATTACCCCAAAAACTCATGCGAACATGCCGGTACCGCCCGGCCTTTCGTACGCGGTTGGCGGTACGGTCACAGCTTTTACGAGCACTAACCCGCAAGCCGGTTCTGATGCGACTACTCCCGCCACTATTACTGTTGACAACCTTTCGCCAAGCGGCGCGACTTTAGTCAGCGGCACTGCCGGGAACGCCAGTGTTACTATCAACTGGACTACTTCTGCTTCGGGAGATTTTAATACGACCAGCGGTTC
>CAZRNH010000003.1:0-16605 GCA_964601445.1 uncultured Candidatus Saccharibacteria bacterium | reverse complement strand
TAAGAGACAGGTATTGGATATTATAGAAATGGATGCCGCGTCAAATCGCGGCATTGACGAAATCCGCGAACTGCGCGAGGGCGTCCGCGTAAGCCCTGCGCGGCTGAAATATAAAGTATACATTATAGACGAAGCGCATCAGCTCACCAAAGAAGCGTTTAACGCTTTGCTTAAAACGCTTGAAGAGCCGCCCGCGCATGTGATGTTTATTTTCGCCACCACCGCGGCAGACAAAATGCCCGCGACGATTCTTTCCCGCATTCAGCGATTTGATTTTAAAAAATTCACTCTCGCGCAAATTACCGATACATTGAAAAAAATCCTCAAAGCGGAAAAAGCGCAAGCCGATACTGCCGCGCTTGGCATGATAGCCGCGGCCGCCGAAGGAGGCCTGCGCGACGCGGAGTCCATGCTCTCGCAGGTATGCGCGCATGCGGCGGGGGAAATAACCACAGAGACGGTGGAAGCTATTTTAGGCATCATCGGCTTCTCGCAGGTCGCGATATTTGCGGATATTTTAGAAAGAAAGGATGTGAAAGGCGCGATAGTTTTTTTGCGCGCGCTTGAAGAAAAAGGAGTCAGCGCGGAGGAATTTTTAAAATCACTGGTGAATTACCTGCGCAAAGCCATTTTGCTTTTGGTGGACGCCTCGCTTCGGGATGCGGTCGCGCCAGAATTGACCGACGAACAATTCTCGGGTATTATTGCGCAGGTCAAACGCGTTGAGAAAAAGGAGCTCGCGCGCTTGCTTTCCGCATTCATGGAAGCGCAGGATATGGCGCGCAAAACTTCCATACCCTTCCTTCCCCTTGAGCTTGCGCTGTTTAAGCTGTTTGCCGCCGAGTAATTTTGCGGGGTCGTCTAACGGTAGGACAGAGGCCTTTGAAGCCTTTTATCGGGGTCCGAATCCCTGCCCCGCAGCCGATTTTTAAGCGTAAAAATCGCGTCGAAAATGACCACATTTTTGACGAACATTTTTGATGACTTAGTGTGCCGAAAAAAGACGAGGGATTACATTAGAAAAGGGATGCTCCAATTTCGGCACGCTCCATGCTAACCGCGATAAAAAGAACCCGTCGATTCGCTAGTTGGCGAATCGACGGGTTTTAGTGTGTGCCGCTTCGGGCGGCATCGATAGTTGACTCTTGTGTTCGAATGAGGTTTTTGGTTACCCCAATTTTTGAGAGGCTCCAAACGATCCATTTTCCCGGGTCAAACTGATACCATGTGATCGCGTTTCGGTAGTCGCGCTGACTGAAATGATGAAAGTTGTGGTAGCCTTCGCCAAAAGTGAGGAGCGCTACGATCGGGCTGTCCCGCGAGGTGTTTTTCGTTGAATACGGTTGACTTGAGAAGATATGGGGATAGTGTGCCAGAGAGTTCACAAAAAATGTGCCGTGGTATTGCACGGCAAGCCGTACAAATCCACCGATCAAAAATCCCGCGAGCGCGTTTCCCGCAATCCACCCGAGGAGGAGCGGAACGCCAAATCCGACGAGGGCTCCGATCGGAAAATAATATTTTTTCTGCCACAGAATCAGCGGGTCATGTGCCCAGTCGCGTACCATGACGTTCATGTAATCCTGCTTTGGAGTATGATGGAAAACCCATCCCCAATGCGACCACCAGAATCCCCGTTTTGCGTTGTAGGGGTCTTTGTCGGTATCAACATAACGGTGGTGCATGCGGTGGTCATAGAGCCACTTAAGGACGAAGTTTTGAAATGATGCGGCTCCCCAGATGAGAAGCCATCCGACAAGCCAGCGCGGGCATTCGAATGCTCTGTGGGAAAAATAGCGGTGATAGCCGATCGTGATCGCCGTGCCGCATAAAACATACATGACGGCGAAAATCGCAAAGCCTGAAGTCCACGAGATTGGATGCGACAGAAAGTATAGTGGAGTCACAACGATGGCCATGATGTGGACAAGCGTGATGAAGAAAATATTTCCCCAACTAAGCCCCAAGATCGGATCTTTTTCCGCGTTCAAAGTCATGATATTCACCCCCCCTTTTTTTTAATGTTAATGTACTAAAAAACTAACCTTTCCAGTATACCACGCAGGAAGTTAAACGTTAAATCCCGCAATCTATCATCTAAAATGACACCGTAGCCACATCGGATCTATCATGCTACGCGTGCAGGCCTATCTGCAGTTCGTAGAGCCGCCGGTATTCTCCGCCGTCAATCTGCAGCAGTTCCTGGTGGGTGCCCGATTCGATGATGCGCCCATCTTTGAACACCAGAATGATGGCGGCTTTCCGGACCGTGCTCAAGCGGTGCGCGATGATGAACGTGGTCTTGCCTTTCATGAGCTCGTCCAGCGACTCGGTGATGATTTTCTCCGAACCGGCATCAAGCGCGGATGTCGGCTCGTCCAGTATGAGAATGCGGGGGTTGCGGAGAATAGCCCGCGCTATCGCCACGCGCTGTTTCTGGCCAACTGATAATTTTATGCCGCGTTCTCCGACCGCCTGCTCCCATTTTTGCGGGAATTTTTCGATAAAATCCAGCGCATGCGCTTTCACGGCCGCTTGCCGCACTTCTTCATCCGTCGCGGTGAAATTCCCATACTTAATGTTCATTTTTATCGTATCGTTAAAAAGCACCACCTCCTGCGGCACCACCGCGATTTGAGAGCGAAGCTTTCTTAAGTTTACGTTTCTGATATCGTGACCATCTATAAATACTTCTCCTTTGGCGGCAAAATGATACGCCGACACCAAATCGATGAGCGTGCTCTTGCCCACGCCGGATTCCCCCACCAAAGCCACCACCTGCCCTCCTTGAATAGAGAATGAAATATCCTCCAGTACCTGCTTTCCTTCTTGGTATTGAAAGAACACGTTTTTAAAAGCAATATCCCCCTTGAGAGCAAGCTTCAACGACCCCTCTTTCTCATACGCCTCGGTGGGAAGCTCAAGGATCTTTTCCGTTTCCTGAATGTTCACGATGCCGTTTTGAATTATCTGCCAGTTGCGGGCGATAACGGTGAACGGGCCGAAAACCATCGCGGCGTAGGACGTGAACGCTATCAGCTCACCGATGGTCATCGTGCCGTTTACAATATGAGAGACGGAGATGCCAAAAATAATCGCCTGGGTTACCAAGATGGTCATGCGTTGATACAACGTCAAACTGCCCCACAGCTTGGTCAGGCGCATCCACAAAGGCACCGCGCCTTTCATTTTCGTTGATATCCTGTCAATCTCGTATTCCTCGGCGGTGGCTTGTTTAATGGCCAGCGCGTTTTGAACGACACCCCATGATTCGCCCCAGATGAAATGGAGCGCGTCCCAATATTCTTTTTGATACCTCGTTGTATTTCGTATCTTGGAAGCGAAGATCAAAATGTAAACGACAACGCCGCACAGCAATACAAACGCCAAAAAAGGCTGGAGATAGAACGTGATGCCAAAAGCGATAACGATGCTCAATATCTGCGGGCTCAAGTCGATGACGACGCGCCCGGCTATCGTTTCAAGCGCGCTCGCCGCGGTGCTTATCTTATTGCTTATCTCTCCTATCTTATTGGTCTTGTGGAACGAGACCGGCAACAACAGGAGATACCCGAACCCTTTGGCAAGATAATCCAGCTAGATGACGTTGGAAAATTTTTCGCTCAAGATATTGATGCGCCAATCGAGAATATACGTGACGAGCTGAATGATCGCCCATACCACCAAAAGAGCGGCGTACAGAGGAATAACATACGAGAGAATATTGGTTATCTCGGAGCTGGTGATAGCATCAAAGAATCTACCCACAAGATAAGGAACGACGCCGTTGCCGATGGCGGAAAAAATCCCCATGACGGAGAGCACGATGATCTCACGCCGATACCGGCTGATATACTTCAACAATACCTTGAAACCGGTATAGAGGTTTTCTTTATTGATTTGTTCCGGGGATTCCATTAGGATTTAATCTTAAACGGCCGTTTGTTAACCTCTTCCAGAATTCTAAGCGTCGCATGCACCGAAAGATTGTCGCTCGGCAAGAGAGTCAGGCGATCGCCCAATTGAAAAAGTAATGGACTCAAAAATTCATCCGCCCATGAGGGTGATAATGTTAATATGCCGGAAAAATCTATTTCCAGCTCTTCATCGTGAGAAAACCCGCGCAAGGTCGGCTGAAACGCCTTAAAGGCCTCACTGCCCAATTCCCGCGATAGTAATGTTTTACCAAACTTTTCCAGTTGTATTTTCATATATTTTATTTGCTAAAATTCTATTTTTGCCAGACATCCCCGCACGACACGCTGACCGCGCGTAACACGAAATGCTTTATCTACGCCTTTCATGCGCACTTCGGCATCGCCGCTGGTATAGAACAGATTAAACGGCTGATCGATAACAACCTCGCGAACAAGTTTAAGGCCATTCCCGCGCTTCTCCGGCGCCCGACCGGAAATAAATTCGGTGAAAGCGACTTCCACGGCCGCTACATGACTGGGAAGCTGCGGACGAACCTGACGTAATGTTTCTAAAACACCCAACCCTCGGTCGGCCAGCACAATGATGCGTTTTTCGAGGTCATAGCCGAAAAATATTCCCGCCGTATCCGGCCACTTGCCCAAGTTGTGAGCAAAAGAATTATCACCGATCTCTCCGGTAATTAAGACGATGAGAGAATACAATTTTTCGAATCCCGGCTTCCGCATCAGTTCATACTCCATCTTCGTCAGCCGTGCATTAAAAATTGAGCTTGTCGGGCAATAAAACGTTCCGGGAAATTCAACGCCGTTTTCTATCCATTCCGAGGCAAACTTCATGAGGTCGCTGGTAAAGATTTCCAAATCTTTTTCGCGGTAGTATCGGTGAGTCCCACCCTCTTTTTTGATCGCAACTAATTTACCGCTTTCATCCCAACGACGGAGCGTATTCAAAGAAATCCCAAGATATTCGGCCGCTTGACCAATTGTAAGCAATTTTTCTTCCATTGGAACATGGTATCATATTATCTAAATCTACACAAGTAGCATATCAATCTACCTAAAAGTATCTCAATCTACACATAAATTACTCACAACTCACCACTAAACGCCTTGTGAAGTATCTATTGCTCTAAAGAACTTTGAATTACGAAATTCTCCAAACCTCGGATACGCAGAGTATGCCCAATATATCCAGTGCCTTCTAGGTTTTGAAAAATCTCGTGTTGATGAAGGAAGATGCCAAATTTCGGCCGCCCTGAAGAACGCGACCGATTCGAAACGCTCATTAACGAGCTGTGGAAACACAACCAAGACGCATTCGAAAATAAGGAGCGCATTGTCGATCTTTTCATTAAAGCGCAGACAACGGGAAAACTGCTCGAAATTGCTTGGCTCATCGAAAAAACGTAAATCTCCCGAAATCTCCCGAAGTCGGACTTCGGTAATGGTGTTTTTTTGACATTGCAAGGCGATGTTTCTATAATAGCGCTATGGTTAGCGTTTCAAAAACCATTTACTTTTTCGCTATAGCGGTGCTTTTCATCTTTGTTTCCATCAGTTTTTTCGGCGTTTCTCACCTGCTTGGAATGAAAATGAATAGTAGCGGCGAGATGAGCGGCTGTCTGTTTAGCGGCAAAGCCGAGATATGCACGATGACTTTTCTTGCGCATCTTTTGCGCTGGCGGGAGATGTTTATTGCCACTATTCATCAAAATGCGCTTGCGTTTGCTTTACTGATTTTATTCAGCGTAGTATTTGTTGTGGTTGCAATCTTTAAGCGCAAGCTGTTTTTACTGTTTAGTTATTATGCTGCTTATTGGCGGCTTTATATAAAACAAAATCAGAATTTTTCTCTTTTTAATCCATTACGAGAAGCATTCTCACAAGGCATTCTCAATCCAAAAATTTACTAACTAACGGTTAGTTTTATGCTTGCGTTTTCCCCCAATCATAAAGATTGGTCGCATTCGGGAGTATGTCGCAAGTATTTTTTGTATTCAATAAGTACAAACTAATTATCTATGTCTCAACCATTAAAAAAAGTAAAACTTAAAATTCATGGCATGCATTGCGCAAGCTGTGAGGTTCTTATTGAACGAAAGTTCAAAAGAGTTTCTGGCGTGGAGAAAGTGCGGGTGAGCCATCACAACGGCAAAGCGGAACTATTCTGCTCATCGGACCCGAATATCCGCGAGCTGGATAACCTTGTGAAAGGAGACGGCTATCGCGTGTCCTTTTGGGAGAATTATCATCAGGAGGCGCATTCGGAAACTCATAAAAATACCCGAAAGGACTACTTCCAAATGGGCGGAATTTTCCTTGCGATTGTTTCCGTCTATTACATTCTTAGGCAATTTGACTTTCTGCCGACCGTTGCCATATCAGAGCATATGAGTTACGGAGTTGTATTCCTCATTGGCCTATTTGCGGCTGTCTCCACATGCATTGCTGTGGTAGGAGGATTATTACTTGCTGTTGCTGAAAAGCATAACGAATTGCATCCGGAGTTAAGCGGTATTCAAAAATTTAGGCCGCACATCTACTTCAATGCAGGGCGCATCGTCGGCTATACCGGTTTTGGCGCCGCTGTCGGAGGTGTGGGTTCAATAATCACATTGTCGCCGCAATTCAACGGATACCTGACTGTGCTGGTTAGTATTGTCATGTTGCTCTTGGGTTTCCAGTTGCTCCATCTCTTTCCGTGGCTTCGACGATTCAGTCCGAAGATGCCTAAATTTATCGGACATAAAATCCATGATTTGAGCAGTAAAGAAAGCAAAAGTACGCCGTTCATTCTTGGCGCATTCACATTCTTTCTGCCGTGCGGATTCACTATGGCTTTACAATTGTACATATTGGCAAGCGGTGATTGGAAAATCGGCGCACTGACAATGCTCGTTTTCTCGCTGGGAACACTGCCAGCATTGATTTCTCTTAGCGCTATAACGAGCTTTGCGAGAGGCGCATTCCAGCGACACTTTCTCAAGTTTGCCGGTGTGCTTGTGGTACTGCTTGCAATTTTCAACATTAACAATGGCTTGGCTCTTGCCGGTTATAGCTTCAATCTTGCTTCAGCGCTTACTTCAAATAAAGGCATTGCGGAAGCGAGTATGCCAACGGCAAAGATAGTTGATGAAAAACAGATTGTGAATATGCAAGTCATAGGCCTAAGTTATGTGCCCCATCAATTTACTGTCGTGCAAGGAGCGCCCGTTGAATGGAGGATAGACGGGAGCCGCGCACAAGGATGCGCGCAGGTAGTAACCATTCCAAAGCTCGGAATTGTTAAATATTTGTCTCCCGCAAGTCCCACGATTATTAATTTCACGCCGCAGGAACTCGGCACAATTGGATTCAGCTGTACGATGGGAATGACAACGCGCGGCGCGGCGTTTACGGTAGTGCCGAATATTGCCGGAGTTGTTGGAGTGAAAGTTGGAGCAGAAGCTGATACAAATTCATCGGCGTGCGACTCCGCGATCGCAAGTTGTCCCCAAAAAATAAAATTATGAAAACCATAACATTTAACATCGTCGGTATGCACTGCGCTTCATGTGTCGCTCGCAATGAGCGCAGTCTCAAAAAAATAAAAGGGGTTCTAGATGCGAGCGTTAATTTTGGTACGCACAGCGCCACGGTGGAATTTGACGACTCTTTGGTCGCAGAGAAAACACTCTATGAGGCCATTATAAAAAACGGATATAAAGTTCTTACGGAGGAATCCGGAGAGCATCATAAGGAGATGATAAGGAAAGAACTCCATACAACTAAAATAAAGGCTATGTGGGCCCTATTTCTCTCCGTGCCACCCGTGGTTTTGGCTATGTTTGCTATTAACCTTCCCGTTTCCATTGGGGGCCATAACTTGAGCGTTTGGATTCAGGCAATATTAAGCGTTATAGTGGTGGTTGGTTTGGGTTGGGAGTTTCATATCGGCATGTTCAGACAGGCGAGATTAAAATCCGCCAATATGGATACATTGATTTCCATAGGAACATTAGCGGCTGTCTCATTTAGCATATGGGCAATGGTCGTTAAAGAAGAACATCTTTATTTTGAAACGGGCGCGGTTATCGCGGCCCTTATTCTTTTGGGCCGTTATTTTGAGGCAAAAAGCCGCGGTCAGGCCAGCGAGGCAATTGAGAAGCTTTTACAGCTTGGCGCAAAAACCGCTCGGCTTATTTCCGCCGAAGGCGGATCCGCCTCTGGCGGAGACAATGGTCAGGAACGCGAAGTGCCCATAGAGGCAGTAGTTGTGGGCAATATACTGCTCGTCAAACCCGGAGAGAAAATTCCCGTAGACGGAAAAATCGTAAAGGGAGATACCAGCATTGACGAATCCATGCTTACCGGTGAGAGTATGCCGGTCGGCAAACACATAAACGACGATGTGTTCGGCGCAACGATTAACATTAATGGCGCAGTTCAAGTACGGGCAACTAAAGTTGGGCAGAATACGGTGCTTGCTCAAATTGTCAGAATGGTTGCTGAAGCGCAGGCAAAGAAGGCGCCGATTCAAAAACTGGCTGATAAAATTTCGGGCATTTTTGTCCCTATTGTGCTTGGCATCGCAGTTGTAACCGCAATCGCTTGGTATATCGCAACAGGTGATATTGCTCAAAGCATCATTCCTGCGGTTGCGGTATTGGTGATCGCATGCCCGTGTTCTTTAGGACTGGCAACGCCGACTGCTATAATGGTTGGCACGGGTCTTGGCGCAAAAAGAGGCATTCTCATAAAAAACGGCGAGGCGCTGGAAAAAGGTAAAAAAATTAATGTGGTAATGTTTGACAAAACAGGCACGCTCACAGAAGGAAAGCCGACCGTTACCGACATCGTGTCGGTAACGGAATTTCCAAATAATAATAAAGACACATCAGATGCGAGTGAAAAAAAACTCTCCATTTTGCACATTGCCGCAAGCTTGGAAAAGCTTTCCGAGCACCCGCTGGCATTGGCTATAGTGAATGCCGCAAAAGATAAAAATGTAATTCTAAAAGAAGTGCATGAGTTTGAAAATTTAGCGGGGCGGGGAATAAAAGGGCGTATCGGTACTGATGCCTTTTTGGTTGGCAGTCCGCGCCTTATGAAAGAGGTTGGCATCTCTACGCAGAATCTTCGGCACAAAATTGAGGAGCTGGAAAATCAGGCAAAAACGGTGATTGCGGTCTCCCAAAACGATACAGTAATTGGTATAATCGCCATAGCCGATACCCTAAAAGAAGATGCGAAGGAAGCCGTATCAAAACTCCGTCTTGCAGGCATAGAAACGAGTATGGTTACCGGAGACAATAAAAGAACCGCCGATGCCATTGCAAAACAACTGGGTATTGAAAAGGTCTTTGCCGAAGTCCTTCCGCAAGATAAGGCGGAAAAAGTAAAAATGTTACAGCAAAACGGCTTAAAAGTGGCTTTCGTCGGCGACGGCATTAACGACGCTCCCGCGCTGGTGCAAGCCGACTTGGGCATTGCTATTGGTACGGGGACAGACATTGCCATTGAGGCCGGTAATATTGTCCTTGTAAAAGGTCATCCACTGAAGGTAGTAGAGGCGTTAGCGCTGGCGCGTATTACTTTTAGAACGATCAAACAAAACATGTTTTGGGCATTTTTCTATAACATCGCGGCCCTGCCGCTTGCCGCGTTTGGATTGCTCAATCCGATGATTGCGGCCGGCGCGATGGCATTTTCAAGCGTGAGCGTGGTGGGAAATAGCTTAAGAATTAAAAGACAAAAAACATAATGAAAACCTTGTTTATATTTTTACTTTTATTAGCCGCTGTGCCTTTTATTTCTTTTGCAAACGGCGGCGACCAGCGCGTTGTTGATGGAAAATATTTCATCAATCTTTCGCGCGCGCCGTTTACGCCGCGCGCGGGAGCGCCGACCTCGTTTCTCGCGTCGTTTGCAAACACAAGAAACAATATGCTCATCGCAGATGATCTCATTGTGAATATTCGGATTGCAAAACAGGGCGGTGGCGGCGCTTCGCGGGAGTTTCTGTTTGAAGAAGACAACCTTATCGTAAAAGGCGGAATTTTGGAATTTGTCTACGCTTTCGAGCAACATGGACTTCATGAGATTTTCTTTGATTTTGCTTACGCCTTCGCGCCTCAAAAAATCTATACCGTCCCTGATTTTTTAATAGATGTCCAGAAACAAGAGAATCCCGCGCCGAATCAAAATCTATGGTTTATGAGCTTGGGAACGGGAATCATTGGTCTCATTATCGGATTTTTATCGGGCACCATGAAAAGAAAAACTAATAGCTAACATATTAAACATAATCTTAGATTTCATACCGAAGTCGGACTTCGGTACTATCCATCGGGCGTTTTTTCGGGCGTTTTTTTTGATAGAGTAAACAAATGGTATACCGAAGTCCGACTTCGGGAGATAAAGAGAATATGGTGTGAAAAAACAAGGCGTTACGCATCGTTATGCCGTCATTCTTGCGGGAGGGTCGGGCACAAGATTGTGGCCGGCGAGCCGCGAGCTGTATCCAAAACAGCTTCTTGCGCTCACAGGAAACAAAACGCTTATTCAGGAGACATTTGCGCGAATTAAAAAGATTGTCCCTTGCGCGCATATTTATATTGTCGCGAATAATGGATATGCCGCCGACATACTGCTTCAGCTTAAACGAATGGGTTTTGCCCGCGAGCGGCTTATTATAGAAACTGCGCAAAAAAATACCGCTCCCGCGATTGCATTGGCGTGCGAGGTGATAGGAAAAAAAGATAAAGACGCGTTGGCGCTTGTTTCACCCTCCGACCATCTTATTACGAACGGGCGGGAATTTAAGCACAGCATGGAATGCGCGTTTGCGCGCGCGCAAAGCGGCAAGCTGGTTACGCTTGGCGTGACGCCCGAAGGGCCGAGCATTGAATACGGATATATTAAGCCGAAAATGGGTGCGTATGGTGGCGTTGCTATGTCTGTGGACAGATTTGTTGAAAAGCCGTCCAAAGAAAAAGCGGAAGCGTATATAAAAGAGGGGTATCTTTGGAACGCGGGAATTTTTATTTGGAGCGCGAAGATATTTTGCGCCGATATTAAAAAATATCTTCCCGAAGTGGCGCGCGCCGTTTCTTTGGTGCATAAAAACGCGGCGCAATTCGCAACGCGTTTTGCCGCGCTTGCTCCCGTATCCGTTGACACAGGCGTGTTGGAAAAAAGCAAAAAAGTGGAAGTCATTAAAGTTAAGTTTGGCTGGAAAGATATCGGTTCGTGGAAAGCTCTGCACGAGTTTTTGGATAAGGACGCATGCGGGAATGTAGTCAATAATGAGGCGCTTGCCATTGATTGTGAACATTCTCTTATATATGGTAATACAAAGAGGGCGACTGTCGCTATCGGTCTCCGCGATGTTATTATCGTAGACACCGAAGATGCGGTGCTTGTCGCGCATAAAGACGATACGCATAAAATAAAACAGGCCTATGCGAAACTGAAGGAAAACAATCGCGCGCAATACAGGGAGCATAAAACAGTGGTTCGTCCGTGGGGCGCTTATACGGTTCTTGAAGAAGGGGATGGATATAAAGTGAAAAAGATTATGGTGCATCCGCATGAGCGATTAAGTTTGCAGGCGCACGCCATGCGCGCCGAGCATTGGGTGGTGATTCGCGGTACCGCAAAGGCGACCGTGGGAGGGGATACGCGTTATTATGAGGCGCATCAAACGGTTGATGTGCCTGTCGGAACAACGCATCGTTTGGAAAATCCGACCGATGAGCCGCTTGAAATCATTGAAGTGCAAAGCGGTTCCTATTTGGGCGAAGACGATATTGTCCGTTTTGACGATGCATATGAACGGAATTAACAAAAAGATATTATGGAAAAAGAAAATATACAATCAGTCATGAAGGGAATAATAAGCGTAACCGCGATGGGAGCTGGGTATGTGGCGGTTGACGGGGTTGATGAAGATATTCGCGTAGAGCCGCAATTTCTGAATACCGCTTTGCACGGCGATACGGTGGAGGTTTCTTTATTTCCCCGCATAGATAAAGAAAGGATAAGCGGCGAAGTGATGCGGATTGTACGGAGGGCAAAAATTGAATTCGTGGGCACGGTAGATAAAAGGAAAGGAAGCGCCGTTGCTTTCATTGTGCCTGACGACAAAAAAATGTATACGGATATTTTTATTCCGCCCGCGCAATCCCGCGCCATCCATCATAATTGTAAAGCGCTGGTTCGCATTACCGCGTGGGATGATCCAAAGAAAAATCCGGAAGGCATAATAATAAAAGTGCTTGGTCAAAAAGGGGACAACGATGTGGAGATGGAATCCATCGCGCTGGAAAAGGGATTCCAAACGGGATTTCCTCTTAAAGTTGAAAAGGAAGCGGCGCAGTGCGCGAAAAAATCAAAACACATTTCGCCAAAAGATAGTGCAGAGCGAAGGGATTTCAGGGGCGTGGCCACATTCACCATTGACCCTGAAGACGCGAAGGACTTTGACGACGCGCTTTCGTTTAAAAAAATATCAAATGAGGCGTATGAGATTGGCGTGCATATCGCCGATGTGGCGCATTATGTAAGAGAAGGAAGCGAGCTTGACCGCGAGGCGCAGGCGCGCGGCGTTTCCATGTATTTAGTGGACAGGACCATTCCCATGTTGCCGGAAGCGCTTTCAAACGACATGTGCAGTTTAAATCCCGGAGAAGATAAATTAACTTTTGCGGCGGTGCTGACTGTTTCCGCGGATGGACATATTAAAAACGCGTGGTTAGGGAGAACGATTATCCATTCGCAAAAAAGATTTTCTTATGAAGAAGCGCAGAAAGTGCTGGACGAAAAAAAGGGCGTATATCATGACGAGTTGAGCCGCCTCAACGCGCTCGCGCGAATATATAAAGGCGAGAGGATGAAAATGGGCGCATTGGACTTTGACAAAGAAGAAGTAAAATTCAAGCTTGATGCGAAAGGAAAGCCGTTAGACATAATTGAAAAACGCCGATTGGACGCGCATAAACTTGTGGAGGAGTTCATGATTTTGGCTAACAAAGAGGTGGCTTCGTATTTGAGCGCGGAAATTAAAAAAATAAACAGAGGGGCCGCTCTTTATCGCGTCCACGACGCGCCAAAAAAGGAATCCATGCGGGAACTTTTGTCTTTTTTGAAGATGCTCGGGCATGAAAGAAAGGAAAAAGGAGCGCATATTTCGTCAAAAGAATTAAACGCTCTTTTTGAGAGAATGAAAGGCATGCCGGAAGAATCACTGGTAAAAACCGTCGCGATGAGGTCTATGGCAAAAGCGATATATGCCATAAAAAATATCGGCCACTACGGGCTCGCGCTGGAACATTATACCCATTTTACTTCTCCCATCAGAAGATACGCCGATGTGTTGGTGCATCGCATTTTGGAGAAACATTTGAAAGGAGAGAACTTGCATGCGGAAGAAATCGCGCGGTATCACGCCATCGCCGCCGCATTATCTCAAAGGGAGGTTGACGCGGCGGATGCCGAGCGGGCTTCCGTTTCATATAAACAGGTGGAATATATGATGAATAAGATAGGGAATGTGTATGAGGGAGTCATTTCCGGCATAACGAATTGGGGCGTCTATGTGGAGGAGTCGCGCACGAAAGCGAGCGGCATGGTGAAATTCAGAGACATGAAAGACGATTTTTATGTATGCAACAAAGAGACCTACTCGCTTATCGGCACTAAAAGCAAGAAAAAATACGCCATAGGCGATGAAGTAAAAATAAAAATCATCGCGGGTGATTTGGAAAAAAGAACTTTGGATTATGTGTTTGCGTAAATCTTCCGAAGTCGGACTTCGGAAGATTTCGGGAAGTACATTGAATCCGGCGCATAGGGCTTTCTCTTTTTGAAAAGATAGGGTACTCTGCGGGGATGTCGCGCGATGAAATTATTATACGATTTGACGAGGTGTCTTTCGGATACGGACACACCAAGCCCATTTTGCATGAGGTGAGTTTTTCCGTGCGCGGCGGGATGAAGGTCGCGCTCATGGGTCAAAACGGCGCAGGGAAAAGCACGCTGTTTTCATTGATAACGAAAATTGCCGAGCCGGAATCGGGGAAGATAATCATTGATAAAGAGTTTTCCGTCGCGACGGCGCGGCAAGTTATTTCACGCGATCAGATGCATTTAACGGTGAGAGAATTTTTTGAGCGGTGTTTTGCCGGAAAGGTATACGATATAGACCCGAAGATTGACGCGGCGCTTGAAGTCGTGCATCTTTTTGCGCCGCACGATAAAATAATCAAATCGTTTTCCGGCGGACAGCAGGCGCGGCTTCTGCTCGCTTCCGCGCTTATTCAAAGTCCCGATATCTTACTGCTTGACGAGCCGACTAATAATTTAGACAAAGCGGGCATCGCCCATCTGACTGATTTTCTCAAAAAATATCAAAAGACGGTGATAGTTATTTCCCATGACGCCGATTTCTTAAATGCGTTTACGGACGGCGTACTGTATCTTGATGTCTTTACCAAGAAAATTGAACAGTACGCGGGGAATTATTTTAATGTGATGAAGGATATATCTTTGCGCATAGAGAAAGAGAACAGCAAGAATGCCCAGCTTGCGAAAGAAATACAAGAGAATAAAGATAAAGCGAATTTCTTCGCGCACAAAGGCGGAAAAATGCGCATGGTCGCCAAGCGCATGCGCGATAAAGCAGAGGAGCTTGAATCAGCGAAAGTGGAGGTAAGGAGAGAAGATAAAACAATCCGCCCTTTCACCATACCCGTCCAAGAAGATCTCGCGGGAGAAATAGTGCGTATTGTTTCATTTACCGCATTGCATCATCACAAGCCGGTTGCGCGCGCGGCGAATATTGCTTTAAGAAAAGGCGAACATCTTTTGCTTGCCGGCCCCAACGGCATAGGCAAGAGCACGCTTCTTGAGTCAATAGCGAAGGGAACCGCAGCGGGCGTTACGGTCGCCGAAGGAGTGAAAGTTGGATATTACCGGCAGGATTTCTCAACGCTTAACTTTGACGATACGGTATACGATTCTCTTTTTTCCGCCATGGATAAGCGCAATGAACATGATATGCGTTCCATGGCGGCCGGCTTTCTTATCGGCGCCGACAGTATGCATACAAAAGTAGGCGCGCTTTCGGAGGGGCAGAAGGGGTTGGTCGCGTTCGCGCGGCTTGCGCTTCAAAAACCGGGCCTGCTTATTTTAGACGAGCCGACCAACCATATTAATTTCCGCCATATTCCGATTATCGCCGCCGCACTTGATGCCTATCAAGGCGCGATGATTTTAGTGAGCCATGTGCCTTCATTCGTGAAAAAAATCCGCATTGACGAAACGCTTGATTTGGAAAAGTGATCAAGGGGTGTTTTTGCCCGCCGCGGTTCCTGCGACCCAGCCGGTGGTCCAGCAGAGCTGTAAGCTGTAGCCGCCGGAGGGGCGGTCTATGTTCAAGATGTCGCCGACGAGATAGAGGTTGGGGGTTAGGCGCGAGCGCATCGTCTTGAAATCCACCTCTTCCAGCGCCGCGCCGCCGCTTGAAACGATTGCTTTTTTTACGCCAAGCAGGCGCTCTGCGCGCATGGGCATGTCTTTGAGAAGTGTGCCGAGCGCGAGGCGCTTGGCGCGCGAGATGCTGTTGCAGAATATGTCGGGACTGATGCCGGAAAGTTCCACGACGGCGGAAGCAAGCGCGGAAGGGAGCATGGCGCTTAAGCTATTTTTGAATTTTTTATTGCTATGTTCTGTAAATATTTTTTGTAAAAGCGCATCCAATTTCTCATAAGTGAGAGCAGGGAATAGGTCAAGCGACAAAACAACCGCGCCGTATTTCAAAAGCTCTCCGACATCTTTGCTTATATTTAAAATGGCGGGGCCGCTTACGCCAAAGTGCGTGAACAGTATCTTGCCCTCGCGCGCGCCGTGTTTTTGCCCGTTTTGCAGAAGTGTTATTTTTATGTCCCGCATGCTCACTCCTTGCAGTTTCTTAACCCATGCGTCTTTTATGGCAAGAGGAACCAATGCCGGGTCGGATGCGATGATGGTGTGCCCGATGTCTTTGAGCCACTTGAACCCGTCGCCGGTAGAGCCGGTTTCGGGGCGCGATGTGCCGCCAGCGGCGAGCACGAATGCTTTGGCGCGTATTTCTTTGCCATCCGCAAGACGCACGGCCAGTATTTTATTTTCTTTTTTAACACATCCCGCGACAGGGGAACGCGAAAGTACGGTGACGCCGTTGTCCTTCATATAATGCACCAGCACATCCCATACCGACTGCGCGGTGTCGCTTTTTGGGAATACGCGATTTTCCGCTTCCACTTTGGTGGGCATGCCGCGTGCATGGAAAAAATCAAGCGTTTCTTTGACGCTCCATTGCGAAAAAGCGGAGAAAAGAAATTTGCCGTTTTTTTTAAATTTCGCAAGCAGGACGCGCGTATTCGGTTCCGCGTTGGTCACATTGCATCTGCCGCCGCCGGTGAGTAAAAGTTTTTTGCCGAGCGTGTCGTTTTTTTCAATCAGTAATACGCGCGCGCCAAGTTCTGCGGCGCGGCCTGCCGCCATCATGCCGGCCGGTCCGCCGCCGATGACGACTGTATCCCATACGCACGGCGCATATATATTGTCCGTTTTTTGTTTCATATTCATGCGATAACGCTTAATCCGTAAGAAATGCCGGCGTTGTTTATGCGCATAATCATTGCGG
>CAZRNH010000002.1:7291-17343 GCA_964601445.1 uncultured Candidatus Saccharibacteria bacterium | reverse complement strand
ACTATAGCATAAGACAAGGAAAATTGTCCACAAGCGGTGAATATGACGTAAATAACATGCAAACCGAATCAAAACAACCCCATACCAGTTCGCTACGGGGCAGGCGCAAACAATCAAATACCCCTCTTAAAAGAAAGGTGTTCGTAGCCATGTCGGGCGGGGTGGATAGTTCTGTTGCCGCGGCTTTATTGCGCGCGCAAGGATATGAAACGACCGGCGTGTACATGAAGGGCTGGTCCGATAGTCGGTTTTTCAAGGATACAACCATGTGCCCGTGGGTAGCTGATCAGGAATCGGCGCGCAAAGCGGCGGCGGCAATCGGCATTCCTTTTTACATATGGAATGTGGAAGAGGAATATAAAGCGAAAGTAGTGGATTACATGGTCGCCGGCTATCGGGCGGGGATTACGCCCAATCCGGACGTGATGTGCAATAAAGAGATAAAATTCGGAGTTTTCCTTGAGCGCGCATTCGCGCTCGGAGCTGATTTTATCGCCACGGGGCACTATGCGCGAGTACGCAAGTGCAAAGCGCAAAGTGCAAAGTGCAAAGCGTATGAGCTCGCTACTGCTCGCGATTTAAATAAAGATCAATCGTATTTTCTTTGGACGCTGACGCAAAAACAGCTTGCGCATATTCTTTTTCCCATAGGCGCATACGCCAAGCCGAAGGTACGCGAGATGGCGCGCGAATTCGGCTTGCCCAACGCGGAAAGAAAGGATAGCCAGGGAGTGTGTTTTGTGGGTGAATTACAGGTGTTTGATTTTCTAAAGAGCCGGATTGCCGTCAAGCCGGGACCGGTGCTTACTGTCGCGGGGAAGCAAGTGGGAGAACACCAAGGAGCGGCATTTTACACCATAGGCCAGCGGCATGGCATCGGTTCTTCCGGCGGAGGGACGGCATATTATGTTGCGGCAAAAGACAGCGCACGCAACGCATTGTATGTCGCGGAGGGGAAAGAGGACGCATACCTTTATAAAAAGGAATTAATTGCGACGCAGATGAATTGGATTTCGGGCCGTCCGCCGGCCGGCGGATTTCCGTTGCGTTGCGAGGCGCGCATCCGTTACCGACAGCCATTACAATCTTGTATAATTGTAAAATCAAAAATCAAAAATCAGAAATCAAAAATAATCGAAGTTATTTTTAACAAACAACAGCGCGCGGTGACGCCGGGACAATCCGTGGTGTTTTACAAAGGCGATACCGTGCTTGGCGGCGGGATTATCTTATAAGCAGGTATTTTCAATCTCCCGAAGTCCGACTTCAATCTCCCGAAGTCCGACTTCGGGAGATTTTTTGACATCTTGCTTTGTTGTGTGGTATTATACGGGCTAGTTGTACTTTGACATACGTATATGCAAAAACCTTTATGAAAAGGAGGAATGTATGAAGAAATGCGCAGGCATTGCGGTTTTTTTCGCGGTACTTCTTTCGTGTTGGGCGGTATGGGAGAAATATCATATTCTTTTCGTTCTTACCGATATAACCAAAACAATCTCACAGTTTGATGAAGTGGAGCGCGAGGTGAAAAGCATTGTTGCCGTGATGGAGTCGCGGCACGACCCTTATAAGGAAGAGATGCGGGAATGGTTTATTGATTTCGGCGTGCGCATACATGCAATGAAAGAGAATCTTTTGCTTGTTGAGAAAATGGTAAGGGAAGACGCGTCTTTCGCACATGATTTTGCTTCGTCTGCTGAAGCGCGGAATGTATTGGCGGAGACGCTCCAAGTCAGCGATGATGCTTTGGAAAAGATAAAGCAGATTCGCCGGTGGATTCACAAAGACGCGGTGATTATGATTATTTAGGAGGGGATGATATATGGAAACAGCACACCAATGCATCACCCAGCATGATTGCCATATTCTGATAAAATTAGAAGAAGAGTATGGCAACCCTGAAATAAGCATCCCCGAAGAAGACGAAAAACTTTTTCAGACGCTTTCTGCGGCAATCGCCGAATGCGTAAAATGCCAAGCGCGCCATCTTGCGTTCTTTGCATCGCACCTTTAATTAAATCTCCCGAAGTCCGACTTCGGGAGATTTTATTTATTTGCGCTTGCGGGAAAAATTGACTACTATGGGGTTATGATGACGCTTAATGAAGTACGGCAAAAATTTCTTGATTTTTTCAAAGAAAAAGGGCACGCGATTATCCCTTCCGCGTCGCTTATTCCTGATGATAAAACCGTGCTTTTTGTGACGGCGGGGATGCAACCGCTTGTGCCGTATTTGATGGGCAAGGCGCATCCGGCTGGCGCGCGGCGGCTCGCCAATGCGCAAAAATGCGTGCGCACCGACGACATTTTAGAAGTAGGAGACAATCGCCATCTTACTTTTTTTGAAATGCTCGGCAATTGGTCTTTGGGAGATTATTTCAAAAAAGAATCCATTGCGTGGAGTTTTGAACTGCTTACTTCGCCGCAATGGTTCGGCATTCCGCCGGAAAAATTATTTGTAACGGTGTTTGAGGGAGATGCGGCGATGGGTATCGCGCGCGACGATAATTCAATCGGGTACTGGACGCAGGCATTTGCGGGCGCAGGTATGGAGGCAAGTTTGGAAAACGGCCGCATTTCCAGCTATCCGAAG
Source organism: uncultured Candidatus Saccharibacteria bacterium (assembly GCA_964601445.1). Classification (GTDB taxonomy): domain Bacteria; phylum Patescibacteriota; class Minisyncoccia; order GWC2-36-17; family WO2-46-25; genus JACQDT01. Next base: position 14,747 of record CAZRNH010000002.1, on the reverse strand, counting down.
AAAAAAAATTGGTGGGAACTTGCCGGCGCGGGGCCCTGCGGTCCCGACACGGAAATATTTTATGATACCGGTAAAATACACGATAAAGCGTTTGGCGAGTTATGCCATACCAATTGCGACTGCGGCAGATTCGTGGAAATTTGGAATAATGTATTTATGGAGTACGAGAAAAAGCCCGATGGCGCGGGCGGTTTTGCGTACGCGCCGCTTACGCAGAAAAATGTGGATACGGGTATGGGGTTGGAACGCATCGCGATGGTTTTGCAGGGCGTTGAGACGGTGTTTGAGACGGATATTTTTAAAGAGATTATTAAAAGTATAGAAACAAAAACTGCGCCGTATGAAAAAGAGGCGCGGCGTTATCGTATCATCGCCGACCATCTTCGCGCGGCGGTATTTTTAATATCCGATGGCGTGCTTCCGTCAAATACGGATCAAGGGTATATTCTGCGCAGTTTATTGCGCCGCGCTATTACGCACGGCAAAATTTTAAAATTGCCGGATGATTTTTATCAAGCGGCGATCGCAGAGGTGTGCGGATATTATAAAAAACAGTACGCGCTTTTGCCGCCGGATGAAATTACGGCAGTCATCGCTCGTGAGTACGCGTTGTTTGCGCAGGTATTTGAGAAAGGCAAAAAAGAATTTGACGCGCTCGCCGCGCGCGCGCACCATATAGCCGGCAAGGACGCGTTTGATTTACACCAATCATTCGGGTTTCGCTTGGAGTTAATGAATGATCTTGCCAAGGATTTCGGGATTGGCGTAGATGAAAAAGGTTTTTGGGAAGCATACAAAAAACATCAGGAGATTTCCCGCGCGGGGTCCGAAAAAAAGTTCGGAGGGCACGGGCTGATACTGCAGACAGGGGAGCTGAAAGCGGCAAACGAAGAAGAATTGAAAAAAGTAACGCGTCTGCATACCGCGACCCATCTTTTGCAGGCGGCTTTGCGCGTGGTGTTAGGCGAACATGTGCATCAAAGAGGGTCTGACATCACAGCCGAGCGTTTGCGTTTTGACTTTTCCCATCCGCAAAAAATGACGGATGAGGAAAAAAAGAAAGTGGAAGATATGGTTAATATGCACATTCAAAAAGGTCTGCCGATGACCATGAAAGAAATGCCGATAGATGAAGCGGAAAAATCCGGCGCGCTTATGTTTCAAAAAGAAAAGTATGGCGCGGTGGTGAAAGGATATTCCGCGGGAGATTTCTCAAAAGAACTCTGCGGCGGCCCGCATGTGCAAAATACCAAAGAAGTCGGCGCATTCAAAATCCTCAAAGAAGAGGCCTCTTCCGCCGGTGTGCGCCGTATACGGGCGACGGTACTTAACAGATTGGAGCAGGTGTGATATATATATCTGTAACGATCGCCCCAAAGGTTTCACCTTTGATACAAAGGTGAAACCTTTGGGGAAGTTGGGACATTCAAGATTCTCAAAGAAGAGGCATCATCTGCGGGCGTGCGCCGTATTCTTGCGGTGCTTGACAGATAAAACCAGTTTTATCACTCGTGGCGCAGTATGTTAAACTTCATAAAGTTTTCTTGTTTTTGATTAACTTTATAAAAGTTTGATACCATGGTTATATAAGGTAAAATCGTATGACTACTGTCGCTTTCAATAATTGGTGGACCGGCAAATCCTCGCCCCAAAGGTTTCACCTTTGTATCAAAGGTGAAACCTTTGGGGAAGCGGTTGTATAATGAGTATGCCATTTCTTATCAAAGGAGAATTTTTCAAGGAATATTCAAGCGCAATTGTTTTTTGCATATATACGGATAAAGTGACGGCGATGGCGGTGAAAAATGAAAATGGTCGCGTGGTGGCGGTGGAAAGCGTGAACGAGCCGCAGGAAGGTCTTTTGCGGCCAGGCGCTGATTCCGTAGAGAAGATACTGTTGAATTGCGAAAAAGCCCTGCAGGCGCTTTCAGCGGACGCGCGGGCGGGCATAAAAGATTTTATTGTTGTTTTAGGCGCGGGTGTCGGACAATTTTCATTCGCGCAGATAAAATGGATACGGGACGATAAAGAGAAGAAAATCACCGCGCAAGAGAGAGATGATGCTTTGGCTCAATGGCGGGGGCAGAAGGAAGAAGAGCGCGATTTTTTATTTCGTACTATTCCCCAGAGATTTTGGGCGGATGGTTTCGCCGTCTCCGATGCCGTCGGTTTGAACGGAAAAGAAATAACAGTGGATACGGTTACTATGGCGTGCGATAAGGCGCTGGTCCGCGGTTTTTCAGCATACGCCGATTCTTCCGCTATGCGCTTTCGGGGAATGACGGATATACGGCTTGCGGCGGCGGCTTGGAGGCGTATTTTTAAAGAAAATGAAAGCGCTCTCATAGCCGTACTTTCCGAAAATGAAACGGATGTGCTTGTAGTCCGCTCCGGCGCGTGCGCGGGGGTTGGCGTTTTTGCGGGCGGATATGGTATACTGCGTGAAGAAGTAGGGCGCGTGTTTGCGGTGGGCGCGGAAGAGGCGCGCGGATTAATTGTTGCGTTTCATACCGGCGCTCTTTCCGCGGAGCCGTCGGCGCGCGTGAAAGAGATAATTGATTCCGTGAAAACCGTATTGATAAACGGCGCAAGCGCCGCCGCGGCAAAGATTGATTCTTCGCGTTTGTTGCCGGGTAATATATGGGTGGCGGCGCCGGCTGAGTCGCGATGGGCGGAAGAGGCGTTGAGTACCGTTGCATGGCTTTCCGGTTTACCGCTTGAGCGCGGCGCGAAGGTGTATTCTGCGGCGCAAGAAAGCGGTCAGGCGGAAAAATCCGTTTTTGAATTAATGGTGTCGGAGTATTTATAAAATGCAAAAATCAAATATCAAATATCAAAATTTATGAAAAAAATTCTTTATACTCATCCTGACGAGAACATCGCTTATCTTATTGACCGGATGGAAAATACCGAAGAAAACGCGCTTTATATTGTTGCGGATCAAAATCCCGCGCTTTTTACCGATGCGGTGAATATAAAACTTTTGCGGCGCGAGGCGGCGGCGCTTGGGAAGAATGCGGTTATCGTATCTTTAAATCCCGCAGTTCTTGCCGCGGCGCGAAACGCAAGCATGGATACGCTTGAAACAAGCGCTATGGAATTGGAAGCGGAAGAAGGGCAAGCGGCCGTACCCGCGGTTTCTTCGCATGATGCGGAAATTCCGGCGGATGCGGAAGAAGAAGTAAGCGTCCGCGTAATGCGCGAAGAACAGCCGTCTTTTTCAGAAGATAAAAATAAAAGCAAAGAGCCGCGGCCGCCGCTGAAAGAGCGTAATGCGCCGCTTGACGAAGAAATTGAGTCGCATCACGGAGGAATCGCATTCAGTTGGAAAATTATTATTTTTTCTTTTGCGGGAGCAGGCGTGTTGGCGGGGCTTGGTTTTTGGGCGCTTGCGCCGCGGTTATCGGTCTCTATTGTGCCGAAAAAGGAAACAATATCGTTTGATTTTCAGGCGACTGCCGACAATAAACTTTCCGCTATTGACGCGCGCGCGGGCAAAATTCCCGGTCAGATTATAAAAGCGGAAAAAGAGGTCTCGGGTGAGTTTATCGCAAGCGTAAAACAAAATGCGCAGACAAAGGCGGAGGGCAGATTGGCGGTGTATAACGCGTTTGGCGCAGGCGCTCAAGTGCTGGTGAAGGGAACGCGTTTTGCGGCAAAAGACGGAAAAATATTTCGTTTGAAAGAAGGGGTTACCGTTCCCGGCGCGACGCTTAAAGACGGCTTGATAGTTTCTCCGGGGATAGCGGAGGCGGATGCGGTTGCCGATCAGGCGGGCGCGGAGTACAATATCGGTCCTTCGGACTTTAGTATCCCGGGATTTTCCGATACGCCGAAATTCGGAAAATTTTATGCGAAGTCAACTGCGGCATTCGCGGGCGGCGGGCTGGAAGGAAGTTTTACCGCAAATACGGATGATATGGATAAAGCGAAAAAAGCGCTGACAGAAAAGCTCATCGCGCACATGCAAGAATATATACAGGCGAATATTCCTCAAGGGTTGATTGTTTTGGACGGCGCGCGGACGCAAAGCGAAACGGAGTTTTTTGCCGATATACCCGGCAAGGACGGCACATTTAAAGCGACATTGAAAGGGAAGCACGAAGTATTCGCTTTCGCCGCAAGCGATGCCGCCGCTTTAGCGGAAAATAAATTCACGGATAAACTCGCGCAGACGCAAAAAACAGTTCCGGGCACGCGAGTCGTTTCTTACGCGGCGGAGAGTTTACATGCGGGAAAATCCGCGCTTAGTTTTACCATAAAGGTCAACGAGCTTGTTGCGGGATTCGTGGATGAATCGCATCTTCGGGCGCGGCTTGCCGGCAAGGGGGAAGAGGAAATAAAGCGGATATTAAAAGAGGATGAATCGATAGAAAGCGCCGAAGTTGCTTTTTGGCCTTTTTGGATTTCAATTGCGCCGGAAAATACAAATAGAATCACGGTAACGGCGCAGGGGATATAAAACGGGAAGGAAAGGTATCCATAATAAGTGCGGGGGGTTGACTTTATTTTCGTATTTTGGTAGAAATAAGAGATTGTGATTACAATAATGAAGAATGAAGGTCTACGCAAAGAAGGAATTGTCAATGAAAATCTTCCCAACGCCATGTTTCGCGTGAAGCTGGATGATGGTACGATTGTCTTGGCTCATCTGTCGGGAAAGATGCGCCTTCATTTTATTAAGGTGTTGTTGGGGGACAAAGTGGTCGTGGAGATGAGTCCCTATGATAAAACAAAAGGAAGAATTGTATTAAGAACGAAACAATAAGAAATGAAAGTGCGATCGTCGGTAAAGCGGATATGCAATAAGTGCAAAACCGTCCGCAGGCGCGGACGGATTTTTGTGGTGTGCGATACCCCCAAACATAAGCAAAGACAAAAGTAAAATATGAATCAGGAATTAGGAATTATGAATAAGGCGGGAATGCATTATTCTAATTCATAATTCTTAATTCATAATTCAGAAGTATGGCACGCATCGTCGGAGTAAATATTCCTGATAAAAAAAGAGTTGAAGCCGCACTGGCTTATATCTACGGCATCGGGCCTGCGCGCGCGAAATTTATTCTTGCGCAAACACGAGTGAATCCCGATACCCGCGCCGCCAAACTTACTTCCGACGAGATAAATAGAATTAAAGAAGTGATAGAAAAGAATTATAAAATAGAAGGCGATTTGAAACGGGATGTGATGTTTCAGATAAAGCGCCTGAAAGACATTAAATGCTATCGCGGCATAAGGCACATGAAGGGTTTGCCTGCGCGCGGACAACGGACGAAAACGAATTCACGCACGCGCAGAGGCAATGTGCGCAAGACCGCCGGTTCGGGACGAAGAGCGTTAGATAAGAAATAATATAATATGATACTATGGGAAAGAAAAAAGTATTAACGCAAAAAGAGGGCGAAGTTTTGCAGGAGACCGCGGCGCAGGAGAACGCGGAAAAGAAAATTTCCGCGGTACCGGCAAGGCGCGCCACAAAATCGGGGAAAGCGTTCGTGCAGGCGACTTATAATAATACCATCGTGTCCGTTGCCGATGAAGGAGGCAATGTGCTGGCATGGGCATCGGCCGGAGCGCTTGGATTCAAAGGGGCGAAAAAAGCGACTCCTTACGCCGCTTCCCGCGTGGTGGAAACGGTGATTGAAAAAATAAAAAAATCAGGATTGCAAGATGTAACGGTATATGTGAAAGGGATCGGTTCCGGAAGGGAGTCGGCGGTGCGTACGATTGCCAACAGTTTGAATGTGATTTCAGTTTCCGATATAACGCCTATTCCGCATAATGGATGCAGGCCTCCTAAAGTGAGGAGAGTGTAGAAAACCAAAACGTAAAAACCAAAATGACAACGCAAAATGCAAAAAGAAATAATGTGAAGATACGCGCCGAAGGCGCACCGCAGTTTTGCGCTTTGATTTTTGCATTTTGAGTTTAAGCGAAGCGACTATGGAAGCTTTTGCGATTCCGCACAATGTCCGCGTCAGAATTGCTCCGAGTCCGACGGGTTTTTTTCATGTCGGCACCGCGCGCACCGCTCTTTTCAATTACCTTTTTGCAAAAAAATACGGAGGCGCGTTCATCGTGCGCATTGAAGATACCGATGCAGAGAGGTCAGAAAAGCGGTTTGAAGAAGATATTCTTTCCGGTCTCCGATGGCTCGGACTTTCTTTTGATGAGGGTCCCGTCAATTCCGCTCACAATCAAGAATCAAGAATTAAGAATCAAGATTATATCGGAGAATACGGGCCATATCGTCAAAGCGCGCGCATGGATATATACGCGCGACATCTTCAAAAATTATTGGACGAGCATAAGGCGTATTATTGTTTTTGCACGAAAGAAGAATTAGAGGCGCAGAAAGAATATATGCGCGCCAGCGGCCTTGCGCCAAAATACTCCGGCCGTTGCAGTGAGTTGAGTCCCGCAGAGTCCGCGCGCAAACAAAATGAAAGCGCGCCTTGTGTGGTGCGTTTTCGCACAGAGGCGCGGCGGCTCTCGTTTCACGACATGGTAAAGGGAAAAATAGAAATTGACACGGGACTTATCGGGGATTTCGTTATCGCCAAAAATAAAAAAGAGCCGTTGTATAATTTTGCCGCCGCGGTGGACGACGGACTCATGCGCATCACCCATGTCATCCGCGGCGAGGATCACATTTCCAATACGCCAAAACAAATACTCTTGCAATCGGCGCTCGGATGCGCGAGTCCCGTATACGGCCATGTGCCTCTTATTCTTGCGCCCGATAAAAGCAAGATGTCCAAACGATACGGCGCGGTGGCGGTGAGCGAATATCGCGCGCAGGGCTATTTACCCGATGCTCTGGTGAATTTCATGGCGTTTTTGGGGTGGAATCCGGGCGGGGAAAAGGAAATATTCTCGCTTGCCGAATTGGAAAAAGAGTTTGATATAAAAAAACTGCAAACCGCGAACGCGATATTTAATATACAGAAACTGGACTGGTTCAACGCGTATTATATCCGCCAAAAATCTTCTCAAGAGCTTGCGGCGCTGTGCGCGCCGTTCGTGCCGTCCGCGCGCGCGGAACTGCTTGAAAAAGTCGTCGCGCTGGAAAAAGAGCGGTTGAAAAAATTATCCGACATTAAAGAGGGCGCCGGTTTCTTTTTTGCTTTGTCGGAATATCCGGCTGAAATGCTTGTATGGAAAAAGAGCACGAAAGAAAAAATCACTGAAGGCCTGCCCGTTACATTTTCCATGCTCACGCAGCTTTCTGCCGGAGAATTTACCGCGGTACGCATAAAAGAGGCGCTCGCGCCCGCAGTTGCCGGCGGCCGTTTTACCAACGGAGAAATATACTGGCCTTTGCGTGTCGCGCTTTCAGGAAAAGAATTTTCGCCCGGTCCCGCGGAAATAGCGGAAGTATTGGGCAAGGAAGAAACGCTTGCGCGAATCAAGCGCGCGATTACAAAGCTTTCCGCATGAATTATTCTCCATT
>CAZRNH010000002.1:0-7281 GCA_964601445.1 uncultured Candidatus Saccharibacteria bacterium | reverse complement strand
GTTTTTATTTTTACGGCGTTCTTTTTTATTGCGCCGCTGTTTTCGCGCGCCGCCCTCATTGACGATTTAAAAGCGGACATTGCCCTGCGGGAAAAAGAAATAATCAAGCTTGAAGAAAAAAAGGCGGAGTATCAGGCACAACTGGAGAGTACGAAGCATGAGGGCGACACTTTGCGCCGCCAACTGTCAAGCATAGAAAAAGAAATCGTGGATTTAAACATTACGATCAAAAAAACACAGACGAAAATAAATGAAACGGATGTGCGTATAGAGCAATTAAAAAATCAAGTTGGTTTTAAACAGGAGGACATCAAGCGCGCAAAGGAAAGATTGGCGCACATCATACGCGTACTTGAGACGGAGGGAAACAGCAGTTTTCTTTCCATTGTTTTTTCCGTGAAAAATTTTTCCGAGTTATTCAGTCGGCAAACATATTTACTCACGCTTCAAGGAGAAGTGCGCGTAAACTTGACGGCGGTGCGGGCGTTTAAAGAAGAGCTTGAATCGTTTCAGAAATCGCAAGAAGCGCATAAAAGACAGCTTGACGAGTTATACGGAGAATTGGGAGGCCAGCGTTCTATCGCCGATGCGCAGAAAAAAGACAAAGAATCGCTGATTCGTCGGACGAAAAATAAAGAAAAAGAATATCAGCGCCTCATTGCCGATATTGCCGCACAGCGCAAAGATACGGAAAAAGAAATCAGCGCGCTGGAAACAAAGCTTCGCGCCGCGATTGACCGGAGCAAACTTCCCGTGGGATCCGGTATTTTACAGTGGCCGCTTTTTGCGCCGCGCATCACGCAAGGATACGGCGCGCCGAATTGGAACGCGGCGTATGATTTTCACAACGGCATTGATTTGGGCGCGCCGACCGGCACGCCCGTGCGGGCCGCGCGCGGCGGAAAGATAACGGGAGCGGGAGACAACGGCCGATACGCATACGGCAAATGGATAGCGATTGACCACGGCGATATGCGCATCACTTCATTATACGGGCATCTTTCCTTGCAGAAAGCGAAAATAGGGCAGACAGTTTCCGCCGGAGAGGTGATAGGATTCGTGGGGTCTACCGGCTATTCCACCGGTCCCCATCTTCATTTTTCCGTATTTGCGACGGAAAGCTTCACTCTTCTTGAAAGCAGAGTGGTGAAAGGCCTTATGATTCCGGTAGGCGCTACCGTCAATCCCGCGGAATACTTATAAATTGAATTTTCAGAAGCCCGACTTCTGAAGATTGACTATTATATATTTTTTCAGTATATTTCTATGGAAAGGATTGCGGAACAGCTCTTTTTATAAACCTTTTATTTTACGGAGGAACGCGCGGTGGATTCCAAAAAGCTCAAGGAAGCGTATGAAAGATTAAAAGAAAACAGAGAAAGAGATGCCCGTAAGCGGCAGATTCTTTTGGAGCTTGAAAAAGGCGGCGTGCCGATGGAGGAAGTCGTCCAAAACGGTTATTGGTTCTTATTTCCGTATCGCGGCATGCGGATTATATTCATGAATCAGCCGAATCGCCTGTACGGAAAAATGCACCGTCTTCCTCAAAGCGAGGCGGAGATATATATGATGGAAAATGAAGCGCCGTTCATTCTCTCGTTGAGTAATAAAAAAGAGGCAAGGCGCTTCCGCAGGAAATTCCGCTACATGGAATTTCAGTTCTATGACATGCCGGCAGGAAGGGCGGCGCGCAAAGTACTCGCTTGTGCGAGAAAAAAAACAATGTAGGGGTTTGCCGGTTGTCCTTTTCCGCACAACCGGCTTTTTTTTACCATAATTCTATAATGCAACTATAACATATATGCTTATTGACGATGTAATTATAACCGTGAAAGCGGGCGACGGCGGGTCGGGGAAAGCCGCTTTCAATAAAAATAAGATGAGCTTGGGGCCGGTCGGCGGCGACGGCGGCAAAGGCGGCGACGCGTATTTTGAGGGAGTATCGGATTTAAGCGCGCTTTCGCAGTTCAAGCACAAAAAAGAATTCGTGGTCAAAAACGGCGCGGACGGCCGCGGGCAATTCATGGACGGCGCGGACAGTCCAGACCTTATTTTAAAAATTCCGGTCGGCACAGTGCTTCATTTTAAAGAAACCGGCGAAGTAAAAGAAATAGTGAAGACAAAAGAAAGAATTGTGTGCGCGAAAGGCGGCACGGGCGGCAAAGGGAATTTCAAATTTAGGTCGGCGAAAAACACAAGCCCTTTGCAATTTCAAAAAGGCGCGCCGGGGGAAATGCATACGATACGGTTGGAGCTGAAGCTTATCGCCGATGTCGGGTTTGTCGGTCTTCCCAACGCGGGTAAATCAAGTTTGTTAAACGAGTTGACCGGCGCGCAAAGCAAAGTGGCCAATTATCCTTTCACCACGCTTGAACCGTGTCTGGGCGTCTATTTTGAATTGATTCTTGCCGACATTCCCGGGTTGATTGAAGGCGCGTCCGGCGGAAAAGGATTAGGCATAAAATTTCTTCGGCATATTGAGCGCACGCGGATTCTTTTCCATCTCATCTCCGCGGAATCGGATACCGTGACGCGCGACTACCGCATTATCAGAAAAGAGCTCGTCAACTACAATAAAGAACTGGGCGAGAAAGCAGAATATATAATCCTGACTAAAAGCGATATGGTCCAATCAAAAGAGTTAAAAAAGAAAATAACGCTTTTGAAGAAACTCAATAAAAACAGTATCGCCGCATCCATTCACGATATGGAAAGTTTGGAAGGCGTAAAGAAAATTCTCAATAAAATTGCCGCAGAAAAAATCTCCCGATAATCTCCCGAAGTCGGACTTCGGGAGATTAGTTTGCGAGCAGATCTTCTTCAAAAGCAAGGATGCCGGCAAGGTCTTTGGAGTATTTTGAAATATCGGGGAAATCAAGCGCGGTTATTTTTTTATAGACGGCGGAAATGAGCGCGCGCGCGCGCTTTGTTTCTTCCGCAGAAATTTCAAGCGGCAGGTCAATTATTTTTCCGCGATAGGGCTCCAAAAATTCCAGCATGCCTTTTCGCACGGTATATTTTCCTGAAAAGTCGCGCGAGTGTTCAATAAGAAGCTTATAAAATATCAGCTGTCTTTTATACTGGTGCAGTTTTATTTTTTCATATACGCCTTCACCCTCCCACTCGTCGGCGGGATTTCCTGTTTTGAAATCGTACACTTCTATTTCGCGCGCGTCTTCCCTAAAAATCATTTTATCAATCTTGCCCGTCAGATGCGCGCCGTCCACCAGTACGCCTTGATTTTTGAAATTTACTTCCACCCTGTCATTGACGGAAAGCAGTTCCTTTTTCGCTTCATACCACACTGTAAGCGCGGCGGCGCCTTGCGCAAGATACCTCGTAAAATCTTCTTTCGTCAGCCGTTCTTTTATGAGCGCGTTTTCAAAGTTTCGCGCCACATTTTTTGCCGAAGGGAGCGTTCCTTTCTTCTTAAAGCAACGATATAAAAATTCCAGCGCTTCATGCATTGCCGAGCCGTATGAACCGGATGCGCTTTTTGCTTGCGGGAAACGGAGAAGATTGTGTTCCAAAAATACGTGCGGACCGCCTTCTTTCACATTTAAGAAATTATTCAGATGCGTTACGCTCATCTGATAGTTTTTCACGAGCGCGCGCAAAAGCGCTGATTCGTCGGCGATGTACGGCCCGCGATTATAAAATTCCCAACCGGCCAAAAGTATATCGGTCGGTTCGGGCGCGTTTTCCTTTTCTTCAGTTACGGGCGTTAACGCCGTTCTGATATTTTTTTTCATTTTACTTTCTTCTTCCGATGCGAGAAAGCGCAAACGCATGGAGTCCTTTCCGCTTTCTATTTTTTCAAATGAGGTAAGATACAAATTATATTTTGCCCGCGTGAGCGCTACATAAAAAAGCCGGAGCTGGTCGTCTATAGTATCGCCCGCTGGAGCGACGGGTATATTTAACGGAAAAGGGAGCATGGACCCGCGCCCTGCTTGCGCCCATATGCCGTCTTGGCAGGACAACACGAATACCGTATCAAATTCCAAACCCTTTGCTTTGTGCGCGGAAAGCAAATGCACCGCCGCGTCAGACGCGGCAATAAAAGGGCTTTGATCGGTAATGGCGATATTGTTTTTTTCATGCATATCCACGAATGCCACCATATCGTCAATCTTCAGAAATTGCCCTTGTTTGTATTCGCGAAGCGCCTGCGTGAAAACATGCAAACTGGAAAGGAATGAAAGATATTTTGCTTTATCTTTTTTAAATTTTTCTTTGTTGAAATACCATCGGCGAAACGGACTTTCCATTACGCTTCCGCTTTTCGCATCCGGTGCGGAGGGGCCGATAATCGAGTCAAGCACATATTCCGCCGGCTCGTTTTGCGCGCGCAGAGCAAGGTCAAGAAAAAAGTCGGCGATGCCCCGCACGCGCGCGTCTGTATGGCGCCGAATTACCTCAATCCATAGCGCGTTTTTCGCCGCCGCCGATGAGGAAAGTTCCCATACGGTTTTGCGGTCAAGCTCCCAAAAAGGGAAGCTCAAAATTTCGGGGAGATATTCGTCCGCCTCCGCGCGGTTTTTCCGCGCCAGTGAGGATATAAATCTGGCGATTTGGATAATCTGATATATATGCGGTTCTTGCAGTACATTTCTTTGCCGTTCGTAGGCGGCGGGAATATTTTGTGCCGTTAAATACGGCAAAAGCCCCTGCAAGTCCTTGTGCTGTCTGGCGATAACTGCTATCTCGTTCGGATTTTTTCCTTGCGTGATGAGCCGCGCAATTTCTTGTGCAATCCAGTGGCGTTCGTGCGCGCTTGAAGGGAATACGCGGCTTATAATTTTTCCTTCTTTCATGTCTGCGCCCGCCGCGATAAGGTCTTTGGAAAGTCCGGCAATCCGCCTCTCCAGCCGCTCCGTCCCTTTCAAAATAATATAACGGGCAAGATCAAGAATATCCTGGCGCGAGCGATAATTATGCGTGAGCGTGATGATTTCCGGACTGATAAATTGCTTTTGAAAATCAAGAATGTTGGAAATGTCCGCTCCTTGGAATTTATATATCGCCTGGTCGTCATCGCCCACCGCCATGATATTCGGCCGTCCTTCGTGCACGGGCGCGTCGGTCAACAGCGAAAGCAGTTCCATCTGCGCATCATTAGTATCCTGAAATTCATCAACTAAAATATATTGATACTGTTCCTGCAATTCATACTTCAGCGCGGGAGTATCGCGCAGAACGCCCAATACATCCAAAAGCATATCGTCAAAATCATAATAGCCCCGCGCGTGCATGCGGGCGAGATATTCCTTGTAGATATTCGCAAGCGCAACGAGTTTGTCCTGATAAATGGAGTCCTTAAAAACTAGTTCGCCGTTATCATTTTTTTTGATCCACCGCGCTTTCCATGCCGAGAGCGGGGCGGCCGTTTCCGTTTCCTCCGCCATTGATACAACTTCTTCAAGCGACCGCGCCACCAATCTCCCGAAGTCCGACTTCGGTAATCTCCCGAAGTCCGACTTCGGGAGATTTTTGATGCATTCGCGCAGTGCCGGAATCTGCTTCATACTCAATCGCGCGTCAAACACCCCCATGTGTTCATTCACTTCTTTCAGCGCGACCGCGTTTGATTCCAAAATCAAGCTGAATTCTTCCGGCGCGATGCCTGCTTTTTTCAAATTAGTGATTGCTCTTTTTGCCGTCCTTGCATAGGTAAATCCCTGCTCGGGATGTTCTTTGCGCAGGGGATTATCATAAGGCAGTTCTTTAAATATACTCTCAATGATTTCCATCTGCGTGAGTTCGTCGGCGGGAGAGAATCCCGCGCCTTCATAAAAATATTCAGGATAGCGGTCGATAATGTCCGTGCTGAAACTATGGAATGTGGAAATAACGACGCGGTACGCGTCACTGCCGATAAGACCGGCAAGCCGTTCCCGCATATTCACCGCCGCGGAGTCGGTAAAAGTAAGGCACAAAATATTATTTGGATGTGTGTCTGTCCTTTTTAATATATTAGCGACCCGCAAACTTAATAGCTCTGTCTTTCCGCTTCCTGGCCCGGCTATGACCAGCACCGGCCCCTCAATCGCTTCCACCGCTTTTTTCTGCCGCTCATTCAATTTTTCAAACCGCTCTTCAAAAGTATCCATATAAATTTCCGAAGTCCGACTTCGGTAATTACCGAAGTCGGACTTCGGAAGAAATTAGTCAAGCGCCACTTCACTGATGGCATCGGATTTCATTTCTTTTATCCACGCCGCCATTTCTTTTTGGTGATGCGCGGGTGTTCCGAAGACGCTTAAAAGAAATTCCCGCCGCGTGATTGAAGGAAAATTCTTTTTTCCAAGATAGTCGGGATAGCTTGACCATCTATATGATTCTAAAAATTGGAGCGCATCTGTCGCGGAAATATTTTTCCCTTGCGCGGGAGGGGCCAGTACAATGGGATTCGCGTGAATATAGAGAGGAAGATACATAAAGTGCGATTCCTCTTCAACGAGTACTGCTTTGAACTTTCCTTGAAAAAGCGGCCCTACGCGATCATATTTTTTATTGAAATAATTCGTATAGCCGGTACCGAGTTTTTGCATAAACGCGACGATGCCCCCTTCTTTCTTTTGTTGCACCAGTAAATGAAAATGATTCGGCATAAGACAGAACGCTAAAATATCAACTAAGCATTTTCTCGGTTTCTTCTCTATTCTCCCGAAGTCGGACTTCGGGAATTTCCGAAGTCCGACTTCGGGAGATTCGGAAAATGATTTGTAGTAGTGATGCAAGGCGAACGCTTCGTCATTAAACTCAAAAAGATCGTGTATGAAACGAAAACGATCTTTGTCATTCATAAATACATCTCGTTTTTCAACGCCACGGTTGTAAATATGATAAATATGGTTATCCACAAATGCAGGTTTTTTCATAAATACATCATAGCATATTTTTGTATTTTGTTCCGAATCTCCCGAAGTCGGACTCCCGAAGTCCGACTTCGGGAGTCCGACTTCGGGAGATTATTGCAACAATATTTAGCGGATGCTATAATAGCGATGTAGAATATAAAAATGATTTCCACTACATCTGCATCCACAAGTGTTTTATCGCGCCGGCATAATGTGGTATTATTGATAGAGGAAGATGAGAATTTTTCTTCCGCGAACGCGCGCATGTTAGAACAGTACGGCTTTGGAGTTCTGCGTGCAAAAGACGGCGAGCTTGGCATGGAGCTTGCGGAACTGTATCATGATACTATCGGTCTAGTGCTTTTGGATGTGCTCCTTCCACGCAAAGACGGTTTTGAAGTGTTGGAAGAGTTGCGGC
>CAZRNH010000001.1:1906-20324 GCA_964601445.1 uncultured Candidatus Saccharibacteria bacterium | reverse complement strand
ATAATGAAACCGCGGAGTTGGCGGTGAACGCCGCCATGTCCGGCCATTTATTGCTCTCTACCATGCACGCCAACGATGCGGCAACGGCTTTTCCGCGGCTGATTGAAATGGGAGTTGAGCCGTTTTTAATTGCGTCTTCAGTGAATGTGGTTATCGGACAGCGGCTCGTGCGGAGAATTTGTGAGCGATGCCGCGGCAGTTTTTCTTTCACTGTTGAGGAATTAAAATTATTGGACCCTCATATTTTGGAATATATCAATAAAGTTTACGGGGATACCGACCCCTCTAAAATTTCCCTTTTTAAGGGATATGGCAAGGTGGAGAATAATCAGCCGTGTCCGGTTTGTAACGGCGTCGGCTATCAAGGCAGAATCGGCATTTTTGAAGTGATTGAAATGACCGAGGAACTTCGCGCTTTGATCATTGAAAAGGCATCGGCTGAAATAATTGAGAAAAAGGCGAGAGAGCTCGGTATGACTCCCATGTTTTATGACGGAGTAACAAAGGCGCTGGAAGGCATTACCACGCTGGAAGAAGTAGTCCGGGTAACGAGAATATAATAAATTATGACATTTCTTTTCAATAAAATAACCAACCAGGAAAGAATTGATTTTATAAAAAACCTCGCGGTGATGCTTAAAAGCGGCATATCCCTTAACGAGATTTTATCGTCTTTGGCGAGTCATAAAAAATCAAAAAATTTCAAGCGTATTATTCTGAACGCGGAAAAAGAAGTGGAAAACGGCGTTTCACTCGCTGAAGCGTTCAGTAAAGAAAAAGACGCGTTCGGTTCAGTGTGCGTCAGCTTGATCGCCGCGGGAGAAAAAAGCGGCAGTTTAGAAACAAATCTTTTCTTTACGGCCGACTGGCTGGAACGCGATGACAATCTTAGAAAACAGATACATGCCGTTTTGTTGTATCCTAAAATAGTGCTCACGGCGACCTTGGCGCTGGGCGGCGGGCTTGCCGTGTTTATTTTACCCCGTCTTGTCCCTCTCTTTACTTCATTAAGAATCGCTCTTCCGTTGGCGACGAGGATTTTGCTTGCGTTCTCGGTGTTTCTTGCGCGGTATTGGCCGGGAGTAATTTCAGGCATCATCGGCGCGGTTATTGTTTTCATTTTTATACAGCGCATCTACCGCGTAAAACGATTTTTTCATTCCTGTTATCTCGCTATGCCGTTTTTCAGCGGATTGGTTATAGACTATCAGATGGCGCTCATCTCTCAAATTTTTTCAACTCTTTTCAAAAGTGGGATTTCTTTGCAGGAAACACTTGATATTATTGTTTCCGTGCCGACTGTGGCGCACTATCAGGAATCTCTGCGCAAAATCAAAGAACGGGTGGCACAGGGCATTACCCTTGCTGAAGCAATGAGCGATTATCCGAAATTGTATCCGGAAAATGTAATTAATATTATTGCCGTCGGCGAGAAAACCGGTTCGTTGGATAACTCCTTTCTTTATTTAGCCGAATTTTATTCCAAAGAAGTGAATAATAAAACAAAAAAACTGCCTACTATCATTGAGCCGATTCTTCTTATCGCGATAGGCCTTATTGTCGGTTTCGTCGCTATTTCCATCATCATGCCGATTTATGAATTGACGCGGGGCCTTTCCAATTAAAAATCACTATGAGGGGTTTCACGCTTATTGAGTTATTGGTCGTTATCGCGTTAACTGCTTTTGTTGCCGCCCTTACTGTGCCCGTCGGCGTGCGGTTTTATCAAATGCAAACACTGGACGAAGCGGCGAGCGACGCCTTGCACGCATTAAGACGAGCGTATGCGCAGGCGGTATTTCAGAAAAATGACAGCGCGTTCGGCGTGAAATTTCTTTCGGGATCCTATACTCTTTTTCAGGGCAATTCATATGCCGCCAGGATTGCAAGCGAAGATGAGAGCGCCGTTTTTTCCGGCGGAATAACGACAAGCGGCGCCGATGAGATTGTATTTTCAAAACTTTCCGGCGCTTCAAGCGATGCCGTTCTGACCATTACTTTAAATAACGAAAGCAGAAACATCGCGGTAAATGCGCAAGGAAAAGTAGAGCGCCAATGAAAATATGTGCTTCACAAAAGGGTCAGAGTTTGGTGGAACTGCTGGTTGCAATGGGCGTATTTATCGTCGGCACGGTCTCGCTCGGCCTTTTAGCTTTGGATGCGAATGTGGCGACGCGCCAAGGAGCGGAAAGAGCGCAGGCGGTCTTGTTTGCAGAGGAGGGGTTATCAGTCGTTCGCTCTTTGCGCGATGCTGATTTTGATAATCTCACTGTCGGCGTCCACGGGGTTGCCATATCGGCAGGTAAATGGATATTCTCCGGCGCTTCCGATGCGCAAGATCAATTTACGCGGACAGTAACGATTACCGATATAGATGCGGATACGAAAAAAGCGGTGAGCACGGTAAGCTGGCAATTTTCCGGCGCGCGGCAGGGCATAGTCGCTTTCACTGAATACTTCACCGATTGGAATCAGACGCAGGGGATAGCGGGGAATCTTGATGCAGACATCAGCGGCGCGAATATAAACTCCGACCAATTACTGGGTATAAAAATAAGAAACACCTCCGCGGGCGCTATAACTATTGATAAAATAACCGCATGGTGGAGCGTTGCGCCAAAAATACAAGACATTATTATAAACGCGACGACGGTGTGGAGCGATAACGGGCCCGGAAGCCCTTCCGGTAAACAAGTATCCGGCACGGAGCTTAATAATCAGGACTTTACTCTCGCGGGGAATTCAGCGTGGCTCGCGATAGACAGATTTCGTTTTGAAAGTTCGGTTACCGGCGCGTCGTTTATTATTAAATTTATTATGACCGACGCGAGCACTAAATATGTATTAGTAAAACCATGATTCGCAAACTAAACGCTAAACGTTATCCCCTCAACCCTCAAAGCGGTTCCACTCTTATAGAATTTCTTATCTATATCGCTTTGGTCGGGGTTTTGTTGACCGTTGCCGGCGCTATCGCGTTCAATATATTTTTTGGCAAAGCGAAGCTCGGCGCCATTGAAGAGGTGAGCCAGAACGCGCGATTTTCCATAGAAAAAATGGTCAACGCCATCGGCAATGCCGAAGCGATAAATAGCCCCATTCCTTAATAATGATAAAATTAAAATTAAAAAAAATAATACAATTTTTCTTCACCGCTTTTATGGTAATCGGCGTTATTTTTTCCGGCTGGCCAAAAATAGAACGGATCAATGCCGCCGCCAAAACTTTTTATTTTCATAATGAAGTTTCACCGCTTGCGGGCAATTGGCTTTTAAAAGAAGCTGTTCCGGAAAGCAATGGCGATTATACTACTAAAGAAAATACAAGCGCGTCAAACAATAAGAGTATTATTCTTAAGCCCGGCGCCACCAACGCGACTGCATTGGATGGACACGGGTCAACTTCCGCGCAAGGATTCGGCTGGTGGTCTGATGCCGCATTAAATGGGACATTTGACGCGGGCGCGTGGACATTCGTCGTTCGCAATAAGGACGGCCGCAGTAGTATTACTTCTCATTTTGATTTTAGCGTGTTTAAAGTTCCTCAAAATACATCAGTGAGCGGAGCAACGCTTTTATTCCAACACATCGGCGCGGTTGACCCGTGGCTGAATACGGAAAAAACAACTACGGAAACTACGGCAACCGTCGGACCATTTACCCTGACCAACGAATATCTTTTAATAGAGATGTGGGACCATATAACAGCCGGCGCGGAATCCGGCAGAACCATGGAAATCATCACGGAGGGCGCTAATCTTGCTGTGGGCGATAGAACCCGCGTCGTAACGCCGAATTTTACTCCCCCCGCCGCGGCGGCGGTAACGGTTGGCGCAGGCGGCGCGCAAGCGGCGAGCATGGGAATTCCTTCCGCAAGCAATAATATAGGCGGTGCGTTTACTTTAGCAAGAAATAGCGGGAGCGCTGATGTTACTCAAATTATTATTACCGAACAAGGCGCCGTGAACGCCAACGCAAATCTTTCCAATGTAAAACTTTTTTATAAAACGGAAACGGCGTGTTCCGCGGCTATTCCCGCAGATGCCGCGGCTTTTAATGCAACCGGCGTGGGATTTAACGCTTCAGAAAAAGCTACGGCAACCGGTTCTATGACGGTCGGCACTTCTCAAATTTGTCTGTATGTTCAATTGGATGTCGGCGCGGGCGCGACAGACGGACAAACATTAGAAATTGAAATTTCCAATCCTTCCGCGGAAGTGACCGTTTCAGCCGGTACGGTAAATCCGGGTATTGCGATAATGATAAACGGCACAACGACCATGCGTATTCCGGGACCTTCTTCTTCTCTTTCACTCAAAATGGCGGATGCGGCAAAAAACCCAACCCTATTTTATTTATCGGGCGGCGCATTGTGGATGCAAGAAGGCATCAGCGCGGCAGTGCCTCTCACTTCAAGTGAGGTAACCGTAACCGCGCTTCAATTTACCAATATGTCGTACGCGAACACGCCGGGGACTGTGAGAATCCAAATGACTGTCGCGGCAACTAATCCGCAAAACAGGCAGGAATATAGTTTTGAAAAGACATTTTATACCACGGCAAACATACGCAAGAAATGAAACATCAAAATAAAAATGGTTTTATCGCTTTGATTTCTCTTCTTATTATCGGCGCCGTTGTCCTGCTTATCGGCACAGGACTTTCTTTGCGGTCAATCGGAGAAACTAATATGAGTCTCGCGCAGGAACAGTCGCAAAAAGCCGGCGCTATGGCTGATTTGTGCGCTGAACAAGCATTGATGAAATTAGAGAGTGTTTTGAATTACAGCGGTAATGAAACGCTCACGGTTGATGGAATATCCTGTACTATTTTCACTATTGGCGGCGTTGGAAATACAAACAGGACCATAACCGTTCAAAGCGCCGTTGGCGGCTATGCGAGAAAAGTAAAGTTGGCGGTCGCTCAAATAAGCCCGACTATGCAAATTACCTCTTGGGAAAAAACGCCCGATTTTTAGATTATCAAGGAAAATGGTATTATTATCCACATGAATTTCCTTATTTTTTTTAAAAAAATCAGAGACGCTGTTCTTGAAATTTTAAATATCAAGCTGGATAGGTCTTTCGGCATGGATATTTCCGATCGTTCCATAGAGATTCTTGAATTAAAACTTGGCTTTCGGCTTTCCGTAGCCACTTATTCACGGTGCGATTTGGAATCCGGAATTGTAGAAAATGGCAGAATTATAGACAAAGAAAAGCTTGTTC
The DNA here is from genome assembly GCA_964601445.1 of uncultured Candidatus Saccharibacteria bacterium. GTDB lineage: Bacteria > Patescibacteriota > Minisyncoccia > GWC2-36-17 > WO2-46-25 > JACQDT01. The sequence goes on along the minus strand of CAZRNH010000001.1, from coordinate 15,097 downwards.
TTAAGATTAAAGAAGCCCTTTTGGCGGTGCAGCCGAAAAAAATTTCCACAGACAGAGTCGTTCTTTCATTGCCCGAATCAAAAACTTTTATTCATTATTTTAATGTGGACAGCTCTTTCAAAAAGGAACAATTAAGAATGGAAGTATTCAAAGAGGCATTGAAAATCATCCCTTTTGATCCTAAAGAAGTGTATTGGGATTTCTTGGCGCGGCCATCTCTGATGGATGGCAAGCAAACTATTCTTTATATCAGCGCTTTGCAAAGCGCTGTTTTGGAGTATGCGGCGGTATGCCAAGAGGTTGGTTTAGAATTAACGGCGTTGGATGTGGAATCAATAAGTTTGGCGCGAGCCATTTTGAAAGAAAACCGCCGTTCAAGTTTGATTGTGGATATGGGCGCGCGGACCACTGCCATCTCATTATTTGATCCGAATAATCTTCTGGCTCTTTCGGCGACCACGCCTATTGCAGGTGATTATTTTACCGAATGTATCAAGTCAGAACTTAAAATGGAAAAGGGGGAAGCGGAAATAGTAAAGGAACAATGGGGGATGCAAGAAGACCCCCGTAACCCGATTTTTTCTTGTCTCGGCAAGCCGCTTACGGCGCTCGCTGAGGAAATAAAAAAAGCGATTATTTTCTATGAAAAAAAAGTGAATGATAAAATAGAAAAAGCGTATCTTGCCGGCGGGTCCGCTCTTTTGCCCGGTATCGGCGCGTATCTTCAAAAAGAACTGCGCATAACGGTCGCGGTGGCGAATCCCGTTGCCGATATTAAATTGACGCATCTTTTAAATCAAAAAATGAATCCGATTTTTTTCGCCAATGTAATCGGTTTGGCTATGAAAGGGGTAAGCAATAAATATAAAAGCATCAATCTTTTAACTCAATTGCCTTCCGCGCAAAGGAAATCATCCGCGCATTTTAATTTATTCGCCGCGGGTTATTTGAAAAAGACCACGGTTATCCGGCACTTTTTGAACAACCCTTTGTTTGTAATAAGTTTCGCGATTCTTTCTTTTGCGGCTCTTGGTTTCGTGATATATTTTTATCTCTATGTGCCGTTTTATGTCGCATCATACAATCCGTTACATCTGCACATCAATCAGCCGTCTTTGACTGAATCTCCGGCCGCCGCGGCAGATCAGCCCGCGCAATTAATAATGCCGGCAACCGAGATTGATCGGCCATCCAAATCAACGGAAAAAAGAATAATTATAATCAAAAAAAGCCCCACCGGCTGGGTGAATATCCGTTCAGGACCCGGCAGTCAATTCCAACGAGTAACTCAAGTATATCCCGGCGAATACTATGAGTTATTGCAAGAAGAAGGAGAATGGTATAAAATAAAATTAAATGATACATCAGACGGTTGGATTATTAATCAGTACGCGGAAATAAATAAATAATGCTTATGGGAAAAAATACTTTTTCTAAACGCGGATTCACGCTCATTGAGATTTTAGTCACCATCGGCATCATCGCTATTCTTGCCGCTATTGTCGTGGTGGCGATCAATCCGGCAAGGCAATTTTCTCAAGCGAGAAATGCCCAGCGCTGGAGTAATGTGAATACTATTTTAAACGGGATTCACCAATATGCCGTTGATAATACCGGCACTCTGCCCAGTACTATCACCACCACCGCAACCGAAATGTGCAAGACAGGAGGAACTTGCACCGGCTTGATTGATCTTGCGGTACTGACCACTCTTGAAAAATATTTGGTCTCTATGCCCATTGATCCTTCTTGTCCGACGGGGTGTAACGCAAACGGCGTCGGTTACACGGTAATTAAGAGCGCTAACGGCCGGATAACCGTAGCCGCTCCCCAGGCCGAGCTGTCGGTTGCGATAAGCGTTACCCGTTAGCGATTTTGCTATACGAGTTCGGTTCATACATCAGTGACTATCGCGCACACCTTGTCCGGCAAGAGCGCGGGTTTCACCGAGCGCCTGCGGCACGATTAAAAGTGAATATGAATAAAATAGTAAAGGATGGACAGGAAAGATACTGATGTAATATAATTTGTTACAGATAAATATATACCATTATGCGCAATATTATCAACATATCGTTACCCAAAGAGATGACGAAGCAGGTAGAAAAAGCCGTGAAAAGCGGCAACTATGCTTCAAAGAGCGAATTTTTTCGCGACCTTTTGCGTACATGGGAAGAAGAACAGGTATTAAAAGAACTGCGGGAAAGCCAAAGGGAAATTGCCGCAGGCGAGGGCAAGGTGTTACACTCCCTTAAAGATCTGCGTTAATATTGGAACGCACAGTATAAGATGAAGATACTCTATACTTCAAAATTCATCAGAGAATATAAGAAATTGTCTCGAGAAATAAAAATGCAAGATGAGAAACGCGAAACAATATTCAGAAAAGATCCATTTCATATTTCATTAGGTACTCACAAACTTCATGGACGGCTCAAGGATTTTTGGTTATTTTCCGTAGATTTTAAATATAGAATTGTTTTTGAGATAAGGAGGGACAAAACAATGTATTTCCATTCCATCGGTGACCATTCCGTGTATCAGTAAATAATGGTAAAATTATCGAGTAAAATAAAAAGCGAACATGAATAGTATGACAAAATTTCCATCAGCCTTATTTATCTCTTGCATAGCTTTTTTTGTGTTACTTGCGAGTAGCATTCTTATGGGTGGCCCGTTTTCTTTTCTCTTTTCTCTTTTCTTCTATTTTTTTGCATTAGGAACATCAGTTGTCTTTGCACAATTTTTTGTTGCTCTAACAACAAAAACTACTTCGTCTGAATCAAGAATAATAGAGTTTAGGAGGACATTCACAATTTTATTTCTTTCTATTTTTTTGCCACTGTATTTCTCTTTAATGATTCTCTTTAAATAATGCTGAATAGCATGGAAACTCCAAACCTCAACCCAAAACTATTTGACAAGGATGTGGAACAGCTTCCTATCCGCAAAGGGTATGGCGACGGCTTGCTGGAAGCGGGCAAACAGGATTCGCGCGTGGTGGCATTGTGCGCCGATCTGACTGGTTCCACAATGACGAGTATTTTTTCAAAAGTATTTCCGGAACGATTCGTGCAGATGGGCATTGGCGAGCAATCTATGGCTTCCGTTGCCTCCGGTATGGCGGCGATGGGGAAGATTCCATTTCTCGCCTCCTATGCGATGTTTTCTCCCGGACGCAATTGGGAGCAGATTCGCACGACAATTTGCTATAACGACCGAAATGTGAAAATTGCGGGCGCGCATGCAGGGGTTTCCGTCGGGCCAGACGGCGGTACGCATCAGGCGATTGAAGATATCGCTATTATGCGCGTGATACCGCGTATGACAATACTTACTCCATGCGATGCTATAGAGGCGAGAAAGGCGACGCTTGCGGCGGCGAAGATGGTAGGGCCGGTGTATATCCGCCTCGCGCGCGAAAAAACGCCGGTGATAACGACAGAGGAAACGCCGTTTGAGATAGGAAAAGCGCGATATTTTTATATATCGCCCACATCAAAGGTTTCACCTTTGGGAATCAAAGGTGAAACCTTTGATGTGGGCATTATCGCCATAGGCGCGTTGGTATATAATGCGATTATGGCGGCGAAAGAACTGGAGTCGGAAGGTATTACTGTTGCGGTGCTGAATTTGGGAACGGTAAAACCGATTGATACAGAAACCGTAGTGGATCTTGCCAAAAAAGCGGGTGCGATAGTCACGGTAGAGGAGCATCAAATACATGGAGGCGTGGGAAGCTTGGTTGCGCAGGTGTTATCAGAACAACAGCCAACCCCGATAGAATTCATCGGCGTGCGCGATGTATTCGGCCAGTCGGGCGAGCCGAATGAACTTATAGAACGCTACGGTATGGGCATCTTTCATATTAAGGAGGCGGTAAAGAAAGTAATAAAAAGGAAGTGAAATATTCTTTATTCATAATTCCTTATTCATCATTCAATCCTTATGTACGACATAATTTCAGTCGGCGACGCCACTATAGACCACTTTTTTATCCATGATGCGGTGGTGCAGTGCGACGCTCATAATGAAAATTGCAAGTTGGCGATTAATTTTGCCGACAAACTCGCGGTGGATAAGTATTTGCGTTTTACCGCCGGCAACGCGATGAATCACGCCATCAGCTCTTCTTTGCTTGGTTTGAAAACCGCGCTCTATACCGTGATAGGCGAGGATGGCGCGGGCGAGGATATTCTGCAACAATTAAAAAGATATCAAGTGGGGATTGAATATGTTCAAAAAGATAAAGAAAATTCAACCAATGTGTCCGGCGTCATTTCGTTTCAGGGAGAACGTTCAATTTTAGTTTATCATATTGCGCGCGCCTATCAGCTTCCCATGGATATGAAGACCAAATGGATGTATCTCACCTCTGTCGGGCCAAAATCAGCGGTGCCGTTATTGCATGATCAAGTACTCGCTTATTTGGCGGAAAATAAAGAAGTGAAATTCGCGTTTAATCCCGGCACGCACCAAATGCACCTTGGTTTAGAGGCGCTTAAACCATTATTCGCCCGCTGTGAAATTCTATTTATGAATAAAGAAGAATACGAACGAGTGCTTTCCGCGCCTGCAGGATCGGAGGTGAAGCATCTTATGAGTGAAATGCGCACACTCGGTCCGAATATCTGCGTACTCACTGACGGCCCGAAAGGTTCTTATGCGTATGACGGCTCCGTTTTTAGATTTTTGGAGATTTTTGACGGATTAGCGGTGGAACGCACGGGGTGCGGAGACGCGTTTGGCTCCGCGTTTACCGCCGCGCGCGCGTATAATTTAAGCATAGAAGAAGCGATGCGCTGGGGGACTTTTAATTCGGCGTATGTCATCCGTATTCCGGGTCCGCAAAACGGCCTGCTTAAAAAAGAAGAGATGCTCTCGCTTTTGAAAGATAACAAAGATTTCAGGCCGAAAGAGATATAACAGATTTTATATCTTTCAAATGCAGTTTGATGATTTTTAAAGATGAGTTTCTTTCTTTTCACGGAAATTTTTGGTATACTGGAGGTATGAAACAGTTTGCATTTGAGAGGGAAAAAATGGAAGAGTTGGGGATCGTGGGTATTTTCCTGTTCGGATCCCAAGCGCAGGGAGTCGCTTCTCCGGCGAGCGATTTTGACTTTGCCGTTTTATTGAAAGACAGGAAAGTAGTATACGATTACCGCCAGAGAAGCAGAATATATGACGAGCTGTATGATATAGTATCGGGACACATTAAAAAATTGCGCGATATTGACATTGTGTTCGCTCAAGCGGCCGATCTGCAGTTTCAATTCCATATCGCGCGGGATGGCGTACTCTTGTATAACGGAGACGAGAACATTGTCTCTGATTTTTTGGAGCACACTATGGAAGCGTATGCCGATTTCGCGCCTTTGCGCCGGCAATTTCATGAAGCTATTTTGCAAAGGATATGACGATAAAACTGGACAACGATACTGTTTTAAGGAGAGTGAACGGCATCCAACAGGAAATCGCAGAGTTGGAAAAGCTGGCGCTCATCCCGTTTGATGAGTTCAAAAGCGGGGTTGGCTTTAAGCTCGCGCAATTTCATTTGCATCGGGCGCTTGAGGGCGTCTTTCACATTGCGGCACACCTGCTTGCGAGAATCCCCGGCGGTCAAGCGAGTGGGTATAAAGAGATGGCGAAAAAATGCGGCGAGTACGGCATCGTCCCGAAAGATTTTGCCGCAAGCACGCTTGAGAAAATGGCGGGCTACCGCAACCGGCTGGTGCATTTTTACGCGGAAATATCACTGGAAGAAATGCATGATCTTATTAGCAAGCATCGTGGCGATTTCAACATATTTTTAAAAGGCGTAAAAAATGTTTTAGAACATCCGGAAAAGTTTGGTATCGGCATAAAGTAACTGCATATATGCCCAACCAACAACTCATTGAATATATTACGCAAAGCATCGCTCAAGGCGTAAGCAAAGAGGATATCAAAGCCGCTCTGCTTGGTGCTGGGTGGAAAGAAGCAGATATAGATGAGGGATTTTTGACAATGTTTACTGAACCCATGCCGCAAAAAGTAGTCGTTAAAAAAAATATTCCATATAATGCAAAGGTTTGTTTTATTCTTCTTTTTCTCGGATTCCTTGCTATTTTGTTTAGTCTTGGATTCCTTGGTATGGTGTTAAGTGGTTAGTGGGTTTCGCAACATAATTCTTTTATGCATCTCGTCACCAAACAACATTTTCAAAAAGCGGAACAAGGCGGATACGCCATCGTGCAGTTTAATGTCGGTTGATTTTTAGAGTGCGTGTGGTATGATATTCACCATGAGAACAAGAAAAAAAATAAAACAAACCATCTATCAGTACTCGGCTGTTTTTGAGTTGAACAAAGACGGCGCCTATACCGTGACCGTGCCGGTTTTGCCTGGTTTGGTTACTGAGGGTAGGAATTTAGAGGAGGCGCGTGAGATGGCGGCTGATGCTGTTCGTTGTTATATTGAAGGTCTGCGGAAATCACGAGAGCTTATTCCTTTGGAGCGGGAGATCGCTCATATAAGACTTAGCGTGAGGGTTTGATGCAAAAATTACCTCGCATTACCCCGAAAAAGATTCTCGCCGCTCTCATGAGAGCTGGTTTTTATGTCCATCATCACACAGGTAGTCATGTCAATGTGCGGCATCCACTGAAGAGTCATTTGCATGTTGTGATTCCCATGCACAACAGAGATGTATCGCTAAAAACTACCAAGTCAATTATCGTCCAAGCAGAATTGACCGTTGATGAGTTTATCAAAATACTAAAGCGCTGACCATGCCCAACCAACAACTCATTGAATATATCAAGCAAGCCAAAGCATCGGGCATGAACGATGCGGATATTCGCGCGGCGCTGTTGAGCGCCGGCTGGCAGGGACCTGATATTGAAGAAGCGTTGGCGATTTCCTCCGTAGTGTCACAAGCGTCAACCACATCACACTCATCAAAATTAATTGTCGCCATTGTTTCCCTTGTGGCCGTCTTTCTCCTTGCCGGCGGCGGCTTTGCGTATTGGTATTTTGTGTACGAGCCAGCTCAAGAAGAATCAATTCAGAATATTTTAGCGAAAGACGATGAGATGATTGTAGAAGAAATGCAACAGCCGATATTGTATGAGCTGACTCCAGATGGCGTGCCTGCCCAACCGCCACAGACTGGATCAATAGTTAAAAAAGTTAAAAAGTTATCACAATACTATAAAAAAATTGATCAAGATATGTATTCCGTTGATATTTCTGATGTAGATATGTCAACATGGCAAAATACATCATTCTTTAATAGCACATATAAATTACCTAAAGATGGTCCAAGTCCATGTTGGTATGCACAAGGAGGGACAATAAATAGCGTAACTTATGGCTGTGGTATACTGACATATTTGTCGGTTTATTATATGTCTGAAAATGAATTTCAGACAAAAATATTAACTAAAAAACCGATTCAAAAAATAACCATCATGTTAAATGAAAAATCTTACGACGGTTATCTTTCGGCTGGGTCTAGCGGGAATCTTTTTTACTGGACAGTCAAGGATAATAATAATGTTTTAGTTTTTGCTGTAGAGCAAAATCTTTTGGCAAAAGAGTCCCTTGAAAGAGATAAAAATAAACTGAAAACATTTGTTCCAGCAATGGTTTCTACTGTTACATTTTCAGAAACCATGAAAGAGATAAAAATAAACTGAAAACATTTGTTCCAGTAGATTAATATGGGTGGGTGTGTTGTGGTATGCTTGAATTATGAATCTTTTCACTAAACTACATTTTCAGAAAGCGGAACAAGGCGGATACGCCATCGGGCAGTTTAATGTTTCAACGGCGGACCAGATTAAGGCGATTATGCGGGTTGCGGTGAAGTTGAAATCGCCGGTGATTTTTGGCGTCTCGGAAGGGGAGCGGGATTTTTTGGGTCAACGGCAGGCGGTGAAATTATTGGAGGCATACGAAGAGCAGACGGGACTGCCCATTATTCTGAATGCCGATCATACCAAATCGGCGGAGAAAGCGGAACAGGCGCTGAAAGCGGGGTTCAATTCCATTCATTTTGACGGTTCGGAACTGGAATATGAAGAGAATGTGCGGCAGACCAAATATACGGTTGAAATGGCGGCGCGGTTCGGGGCTGACATTTCCGTAGAAGGAGAACTGGGGTATATTGCGGGCGCGTCAAAATTGACTGCTGAAAAAATTGAAATCAAGCCGGAATATTACACCGACCCGTTGCAGGCGGCGGAATTTGTTTCGCGCACCGGCGTGGACCGCATGGCGATTGTCATCGGCAACAGCCACGGCATTTCTTTTGACGAACCCGCGCTTGATGTTGCGCGGCTGAAGCAAGTATACGATTTGATAAAGGGAAAAGCGGTCATCGTCTTGCACGGCGGTTCGGGGATTCCCGATGCGCAAATCAAAGACGCGATTGCCAACGGCATCCGCAAAATAAACATAAACACCGAATTGCGCGTGGTGTTTCACGATGCGCTTAAAAAAGTTTTGAATGAATCGGACGAAACAACTCCCTATAAGTATTTGGCGCCCGCTATGGACGCCATGGGGAAAATAGTAGACAATAAAATTATGTTATTTGGAAGCGCGAATAAAGCATAATTATGTTTTCATTCCTGAAAAAAAATGCGGAGTCCGCGACAGCGGCAAAAGAGATCGGCTACGAAGAGCGCGAGCGGAAAACGCCTTTTGCGGGATATGTTCTGCTTATCGCGATGACTATTGTGTCGGTGTGGCTTGGGTTTATCGCATTGGACGATTTACAGTCGGTGCCGGCGAAACCGCAAGCGTTATCGGCATGCGCCGCGCCTTACACGACTTACGGCTGGCAGGATGCGTGGCGCTATGGCGGACCGTATTATGATTACGCGCGCGAGCCGGTGTATAGTCCCGAGTCGGCGTATCCGTATCCAATAAAGGCGGGAGGCAGTATGGCGGCATCGCAGACCTGCGTATTTTCCGAAATAGAAAAGAAACGGGGCGTATCCGCCGCATTTGAAAAAAGCAAAAATATCCGCGATGAGACAGCCCAATTACAAAGCGTTATTTCCCAGAAACAAACTTTTTTATATCAAGCGCAAACGACAGCGGCCGAGTTAAGGCGGCAATACGAACTCGGCTTGCAGGAGAAAGGAGTACAAATGCCGGGACGGATATATAATCCCGAACAATTACAGGCGCAATTAGGTCCGATCGAAAGCCGTCAGATCGCGCTTAACGCGGAAATAAGCGATGCGTCCGTAAAAATGGCGGCGCTTTCCGCAAAGTTGAAGCCATATAACGAAGAACTCGCGGGATTGTACAAAGCGGTTGTCGCGGATTGGCGGACAGAGTGGCGCTGGTACGAGCTGTGGGTATTTCTTTTGCAGTCGCTGTTCGTTTTCCCGTTTTTCTTCATCGTATTAAAAACTTATTTTCGTTTGAGCGCGAAAAATAGTCCCTATACGATCATCGCGACATTCGCGCTTATCACCGCTTCGGTATTCGCGCTGTATATAGCCGTAGTATATTTTTGGTCCCTCTTTTTGGCGGTGATTCTTGAAGCGCTGTGGAGTATTATCAAACAGATTCAAATATTGAAAAGCATCATCACTTATGTCGGAATGCTGTTGACTATATTTTTATTCGGCGGCGCGGTATATCTTCTCCAAAAAAAGATTTTCAATCCCGCGCGCGTAGCATTGCGCCATCTGCGCGACAAGCAATGTCCTTTCTGCCGATTCTCGCTTGATCTTTCCCGTAATTTTTGTCCGCATTGCGGCGAGCAAATTTTGGAAAAGTGCGTGAAATGCCAAAATGCGCGCTTTGTGCGGATGGCGGTGTGTCCGTATTGCGGAGACAGAAAATAATAAAACTTGGAACTTGAATCTTCCGTTTTTAAGTTTCACGCTTCAAGATATATGCCATCACAGGAAAAATTTGTCATACAAGGAGGAAAGAGGTTAAAAGGGGAAATAGAAGTGCGCGGCGCAAAAAACGCCGCTTTTGCCATTCTTACGGCAGTTTTGCTCACGAAAGAGGAGTGCGAGATAGATAATATCCCTTTAGTTGCCGATGTATTTACATTGCTTGCCATCCTTAAAGAAATAGGCGTGCAATGGCGTTTTATCGCAAAAAGGAAAATAAAAATTTCCGCGAAAAAGATATATCCCGAACGAATGCCGCACTCGCTTGTAGAGAAAGTGAGAGCCTCTCTTTTATTGTGGGGCGCGCTCGCGTGGCGGACAAAACAATTTCTTATGTTCAAACCGGGGGGGTGCGCGATAGGCGCGCGCATACTTAGTCCGCACATTGATGCCTTGGCTCATGTCGGCGTCATCATACAAAAAAAAGACGGCTATCTTGAAATTAAAAAGAAACGCGCGGCTTTTCATTACAGAAAAATAATTCTCTCCGAAATGTCCGTAACGGCGACGGAAAATATTATTCTTGCGTCAGTGCGGGAAAAAGGAGTAACAGAAGTGCGATGCGCGGCGGCCGAGCCGCATGTGCAGGATGTATGCCACATGCTTAATAAAATGGGCGCGGATATTTCCGGCATAGGAACGCATACGCTTGTGATACGGGGAGTGGAAGAGTTGCAAGGGGTTTCCCATACTATTATTCCCGATCCGATAGAAATGGGAACATTTATCGCGCTTGCGGCCGCGACGAAAAGCGCTATACTCATTCGCAATTGCGTGCCGGAATTTATCAGTTTTGATTTGTTGAAATTCAAAGAAGCGCGTGTTAAAGTGAACGAGAAGAATAAGAAGATGGTTTCGTCCGGATGGGGGTATGCGGTTGCCGACATTGAAGTATCGCCTTCCCGACTGCAAGCGGTTAAAAAAGTCCATAATATGCCGTATCCCGGGTTGTGTCCCGATATTTTACCGATGTTCGCCGTGCTTGCGACGCAAGCGCAAGGGGTTACGCTTATACATGACTGGATGTATGAAGGGCGGCTGAAATACATTGACGAACTGAAACGGATGGGCGCGGATGCGTTTATATGCGACCCTCACCGGGCGCTTATCACCGGTCCTACGCCGCTTGAAGGAAAAGATATTACCAGTTTTGATTTGCGCACGGGAGCGGTATTGCTTATCGCGGCGCTTACAGCCCGCGGCAAAACGACGCTTCATAACGCATATCAGGTGGATAGAGGATACGAAGACATAGAAGGGCGGTTAAAAAAAATAGGAGCGGATATACGAAGAATCAAGAATGAGGAATAATGAATCAGGAAATTTGCTCCCATTCATAATTCTTTATTCATAATTCATAATTCTTGCTTTGCAGATATGTTTATCAGAAAAATCGGCATAGACCTCGGTACCACTAACACCTTGGTTTTTATTCCCCAAAAAGGAGTAGTAGTGAATGAACCAACTGTTGTTGCCGTTTCCGCGTATGATAGAGGCGTGATAGCCGTAGGCGCCGAGGCGAAAGAAATGCTTGGGCGCACGCCGGATGCCATTATCGCTTTACGGCCTTTGAAAGAAGGGGTGATAGCCGATTATAAAATTACGGAAGCGATGATTGCTTATTTTCTCGCAAAGGCCTGCGGAAGGGTGCGTTTTTTTAAACCGGAAATAATGATTTCCGTTCCCGCGGGTATTACTTCAACCGAGCGGCGCGCGGTAGTGGATGCGGCAATGCAGGCGGGAGCGAAAGCGGCGTATGTGGTGAAAGAACCGGTGCTTGCCGCCATTGGCGCGGGCATTTCCATTAACGAGGCGTCCGGCAATATGATTGTCAATATCGGCGGCGGCACTTCAGAAATTGCGGTCATATCGTTGGGTGGCATTGTCGCGTGGTCCTCCGTGCGAATCGCGGGAAATAAAATAGATCAGGCGATTATTGATTATGCCCATAAAGCGCATGGTTTGGAGATAGGAGAGCGAAGCGCGGAACAAATAAAGATAACTATCGGTTCGGCGGTGCCGGTGAAAGAGGAGCAGGGAATGGATGTGCGCGGGAGAGACATGATAACCGGTTTGCCAAAAATGATACATATTTCCACAAATGAAGTTGCGGAAGCGATTACCGAGCCGTTGAAGGAAATAGTGCGCGCGGTGAAGGCGGTTTTACAGGATACGCCGCCGGAGCTTGCCGCGGATATTATGCATAAAGGAATGGTTCTGTCGGGCGGAGGCGCGCTTCTGCGAAATATTGACGAGCTTCTTTTTAAGGTTACCGGCGTACCGTGCACTAGAGCCGATGACCCGCTTCTATGCGTCGCGAAAGGGACCGGCGCGGTGCTTGAAAATCTTGACGTGTATAAGCGGAGTATTATGAGTAAAAAGTAGAACTGAAAACAGCGAGTGTGGTTGTGGTTGACAGTTTTCTTTTTCAGGCATACTATAAAGCATATCCGTAGACAAGGGGCGTTCCGCCGTATCGGCGCGGAAACAAGACCTCTCGAGGCACAGTTAGAAATTAGAAAATAGCGAATAGCGAGTAATGTTGGTTTTTCTACTCCCTACTACCTAAATTCTACTTTCTGTCCGTTCTACGGCCTTTAAAAGGTCGTTTTATTTTTAAAAAGTTTCTTTTTATGCTGGTTACTAAAAAACAAAAAGCGGAGATTATAGATTCCCTCACAGATAAACTCTCCAAAAGCACTACGCTTATTTTCGCTCATTTTGCAAAAATAAGCGTGGAAAAAATAAAAGAGTTGAGAAAAAACCTGAAGATAAAAGGCGCTGATTTTAAGGTGGTGAAGAAAACACTTCTCGGATTGGCGCTTGAAAAAGCAAAAGTGGATGTGAAAGAGATTAATTTTAAAAAAGCCCATGATACGGTTGGCGTCGTATTGGGCGGCGACGACCAGGTGCAATCCGCGCGGACGGTTTCTTTATTTTCCCGTGCGAAGGGAAATGACGCATTTAAAGTGTTAGGCGGCATATTCAGCGGACAATTCGCCGAAAAAGAAAAAATTGCGGCATTGGCGAAGATGTCTTCAAAAGAAGAATTGTACGCGCGATTCCTCGGACAATTAAAAGCGCCTCTTTCCCGGCTCGCTTATGCGCTTAAAATGATTTCAGAAAAGAAACAGATAATCTCTTAATAGATGAATCTTGCAGTATGTCGTCTTGAATCTATCCGTTTCAAGTTTCATGCTTCAAGTTTCATAATACTCCATGTCAGACATAAAAAAATTAGTTGAAGAAATTGAAAAGTTAAGCGTTATAGAAATAGTTGATT
>CAZRNH010000001.1:0-1896 GCA_964601445.1 uncultured Candidatus Saccharibacteria bacterium | reverse complement strand
CCGCAGGAGAAACGGCGGCGGAAGAGAAAACGGCTTTCTCCGTTGAATTGAAATCGGCGGGAGAACAGAAAATTCAGGTTATCAAGACATTGAGAGAGTTACTGGGGGTCGGTTTGAAGGAAGCGAAAGACATGACGGACCAGGCGCCGAAGATAGTAAAGGAAAATGTGTCCAAAGCGGATGCGGAAGAAATGAAAAAGAAGATAGAAGCGGCGGGCGCAGTGGTGGAAATAAAATAAAGCTGTTATTTTTAACGCCCCCGCCACAGGCGGGGGCGTTTTTTTTATTTATTGATGCGGGAATGCAAATACTTTTTCTTTCGTGAGTAAAAAGAGCGCGGTGCCGTCCTGCGACACGGCAAAGTCAATACCTTGAAAATCGGCGCCAAGTAAAAAAGTTTCTTTGCGTCCGTCCGCGCCTTTTTTTATTATTTTATTTTTTTCTTTTAACGCGTATGTAACAGTATTGTCGCGCCGTATGCCTTGAGCGGAGGGAGTGGCGAGTATTTTTGCAAGTGATTTAACGACTTTTATCGTTGTTTTCTCTTCGGGGAAGAAAACATACGCTGATTTTTCCGTGTCATTGATAAAATAGAAATCCGCATCTTTTGCAAGCATTCGTTCGGAATGAAATTGCCCCGGAATATCCAAAAACGCAAAGGAAGTTTCCCCTGATTTTTTTTCCGCCTTCAAATATATATCGTCAGCGGCGCCAAATACATATATGAATTGCCCGTTTTCAAAAAGATAACTTGGAGTGAAGGTAACCGCTCGCGTCGCTATGGAGAAAAGAACGGAGGGGGTCTCTTTATGCATGCCGTAAAGATGCGAAAGTATTTTATCTGCTTCCCGTGAAATGTTTTGCGCGCGGCGGGAAAAAAGAGGGGATGGAATAAACTCGCGCGCTTGCCCGCTTGCTTGCAGTAGTAATGCTGCCGCTGACCGCATATCTTCTTTTGCGCGTATTTCCGCTTCAATAAGTTGAGCGGAAATATTTTTTAGCGCGTTCAATTTCATTCTTATTTTCGCGGCGGAACTTCCCAAAAGCGCCAAAAAAAACAGGATGATGAAAAAGAAACGCATTCGTTTTGAGGGGATAAGTTTTATAAAGCGTCCCGTATGCCATTTTAGTTTTTGCGGGACGGCTGTTTTTATGCGTTTTAATTGAGCGAGCGGCGAAGCGTACCGTGCGTCTTTTACCTCAAAAAGAATGGCGGCTTGATCGGGAAAGGGAGTGTGCGCGCTGTTTTTTTGATAGATTTGAGTGATAATCTCCGCCTGCCCTGCAAGAGTAAGCGTGCATAGTTTTTGTATGCCTGCGGTTGAGAATAGATCCATTACTCGTTCGGTGCTGAAAATAAATTTATCCGACGGAAGGATGTCGCCGCTGACTATCGTTGAAAATAAGTTTTTTTTGTCGGGCCATGCGTTTCGCGGCCCGCGCATATCAATTACTTCCCCCGCGCGCCAAAATAACACGATAATATCGCCGAACACGGAGAATCGCACTTTGTCTTTTGCGATATTTATCACGCAGAAACTGACATCTTTTGCAATGTCTTTATTTGTCTTTTCCATATCCGCGCACGCGGCATTCGCTTTTTTCAGCGCTTTTTCAAATCGTATTCCTGCCGCCTCTTCCCCCGGCTGATAAAATTCCCTCCTGATGATGGACGCGATAAGATTGGGGAGAAATTCAAGTTTATTTTTTTTATTTTCAACCCATCCGATAAGAGAAAGAGAACCATATGGTTCTTCATCCGCTACAGAGGGCTCATACACGAATGTTTCCGTGCCATTTCCGGCCGTCGCGCGCGATTCTTTTAAATTAATTTCTTTTATGTCTACTTTATAATTCATTTGTATAATATCTTTGCATTGCGAAACGATATTTCCT